>NZ_CACA01000345.1:0-9049 GCF_000180455.1 Kamptonema sp. PCC 6506 | reverse complement strand
GAATGTCTTAACTGTCAAGAAGGTTGCTATAAGCTGTTGTGCATTTAAACCACTAACTAGGCTTGTAGGGTGCGTCAGCTAGAACACTTACTCTTAAACGGGAAAACCTTCGGACTGACGCACCCTACAATCTGTTTTAAATGTTCAACAGCTTATTCTCTCAAAAACCCGGTTTCTAGGGCTATGAACGTAACTCCTGTTGGTTCCCTTTTTCCATTTATTGTCATTGTTCGCTGTGCGAAGCAATCGCCTAGTCTCTGCGATTGCTTCGCACAGCGAACAATGACGAATTATTACTAATAAAGGAAAGGGGAGAATTAGTATTATTAGTATTAGAAGAATTTACCTTCCAGATAGTTTTTAGAGAATCAGCAACAGGACGAAAGAGCGTTACTTGACAGTTGCAAAAATTTCCTAATTGATTTCATTTACCAGGAAAGTGTAAATAAATAAATAAATATAGTATAGAATGTAGTAGAGATGACTAACTCTGCTCCTTCTTAATGGCTGGTAAGGTGTTCCGCTATCAGTTCAGATTTTTAAGGCGAATTTTTAAGGGAATAAACAGTAATAAAACCCTATAAATCATGTTCATTCGTACTACGGCTCTCACTCCAGCAGAACTCAAGGCTGCGATCGTCCGCGAACCCTTAGTGGTTTCGCCCGATACAACGGTGATAGATGCGATCGCCCAGATGAGCGGGATGCGGGCTATCTGTGATACGGTCAGACATGGGAATGCACAACTCCATCTAGAGGCACGATCGAGCTGTGTATTAGTGGCAGAAGACGAGCAGTTGCTCGGTATTGTCACAGAGCGAGACATGGTGCTACTGAGCGCCCAGCAGCGTTCCTTAGAGCATTTGGCGATCGCGGAGGTGATGGCATCTCCAGTCGTCACCCTACGCGAGTCTGCCTTTACCGATTTATTTTTAGCGATCGATCTGCTCCAGCACCACCACATTCGCCATTTGCCCATCACAGATGAGCAAGATCGGTTAGTGGGGATAATAACTCATGAAACTCTGCGGCAAACATCTCGCCCCGCAGACCTCTTAAGGTTGCGGCTGGTATCGGAAGTAATGACCAGCGAAGTCATTTGTGCCGCACCAGATAGTTCCATGCTGGCGATCGCTCAACTGATGGCACACTACCGCGTCAGTTCCGTGATGATTGTGGAATCAAGTAGTAGCCCCACTGAACCTCTGCAAATACCAGTAGGGATTGTAACCGAGCGCGATATTGTACAATTTCAGGCCTTGGCCTTGAACCTGCAAACCAATCTAGCTCAATCGGTAATGAGTACGCCGATTTTTAGTGTTAGAACCGACGATTCGCTCTGGACTGTGCAGCAGAAAATGGAGCAGCACTCGATCCGGCGGTTAGCAGTGACAGGGGAGCAGGGAGAGCTATTGGGCATCATCACCCAGACCAGTTTGCTGCAAGCCCTCAACCCGCTAGAGCTATACAAACTAGCGGAGATGTTAGAAAAAAAAGTAGTGCGCCTAGAAACAGAGAAGGTACAACTACTAGGCAATCTCCTAGAGCAGCAAGTTGAAGCCCGCACAGCCGCTCTTAATGCCAAGGTACAACGAGAGAAATTAGTCGCAGCTCTCGCCGCGCAAATTAGATCATCCCTGAGCCTGCAAACAATTCTGGATACAACCGTAGAGCAGGTACGGCAAGTGCTGGGCTGCGATCGCGTCAATATTTGGCAGTTTGAAGCCGACTGGCAAACCATTGCCGTAGCAGAGTCTACCGACTCGTCCCTTTCTCTGCTCGGCGAACGGATCGACGATACCTGCTTTAAGCAAGAACAGGCTGAGATTTATCGCCAGGGACACTTTCGCGTCGTAACGGATACCTCCACAACCGAAATGTCCGACTGTCATCGAGAGCTGCTGATCCGCCTCCAGACACGAGCCAAAATTATAGTACCCCTGTTGTGTGGCGATAAGTTGTGGGGCTTACTCAATGCCAGCGAAAGCCAACACCCCCGCGAGTGGCAACCGGAAGAAGTCAAACTGCTGCAAGCCTTATCATTGCATCTAGCGATCGCCCTTCAACAAGCCACCACCCACCAAAAATTGCAGGAAGAACTGAGGGAACGACAGCAAGCCGAAGCCTACCTGCGAGAGAGCGAACAACGCTATGCTACTCTTGCGGCTGCGGCTCCAGTGGGAATTTTTCGTACCGACGTTGCGGGGCTATGCACTTATGCCAACGATCGCTACTTTCATATCGCTGGGATCGCACCCACAGCCGCCCTTGGCAACGGATGGCAACAAGCGCTACACCCCGAAGATCGAGATTGGGTCATCGCCCAATGGGATCGCTTCATCGAAGACGGGAACAAGGGACGAGGAGAAGAAACTAGGGAAGAAAACCATAGCTTCGACTCTTCTGAATCTAATAATTCCCTATCCCTCCCCCATCCCTCCCCCATCCCCCCCCATCCTCCCCCATCCCCCCTCCCCCATCCCTCCCCCATCCCTCCCCCATCTCCCCTCTCTTCCCCTAGCCCCCAGCCCCTAGCCCCTAGCCCCTTCTTCCTTGAATATCGCTTTCAACGTCCCGACGGTGGAGTGACGTGGGTTTATGGGCAGTCCGTCGCCGAACGAGATGCCAATGGGGAAACGATCGGCTATTTGGGCACAGTTACAGACATTACCGATCGCAAACTTGCTGAAGCCCACCTCCAAGCAAGCGAAGAACGCTACGCCACCCTAGTCGAAGCAGCGCCAGTGGGGATTTTTCGCACCGATGCTGAGGGCAACTGCATCTATGTTAACGATCGCTGGTGTCAGATCAGCGGGCTTAACCCCAAAACCGCCGCTGGCACAGGATGGCGACAAGGGCTACACCCTGACGATCGCGAAGCGATCGCCACTGAATGGCAGCAATCTATTCAGGAAAATCGTCCCTTCCAGCTCGAATATCGCTTTCAACGCTCCGACGGTGGGGTGACGTGGGTATATGGACAGTCTGTTGCTGAACTGGATGTCGAAGGGCAAGTAATTGGCTATGTAGGCACGGTGACAGATATTAGCGATCGCAAACTTACCGAAGCAGCCCTAATCCAGAGCGAAGCGCAAAGCCGAGCCTTAATTACTGCCATCCCTGACTTGATCATGCGGATCGATCGCGCAGGCATTTACCTAGAATTTGTCACCACATATTCTAGCTTTCACGTATTGGGTAATTTGCCTAAGATCGTGGGCACCCATGTGTCTACCAGCCTGCCTCCCGAACAGGCACAAAAACGCATGGATTTTATCCAACGGGCGCTAGAAATGAATTCTATCCAGATTTACGAACAAGAACTCTGCATTGATGGCAGAAAACAAATCGAAGAAGTACGGGTTGTCCCCTATAGCAAAGACGAAGTTTTAGCACTGGTACGAGATATTAGCGATCGCAAACTTACCGAAGCCGCCCTGATCCAGAGCGAAGCCCAAAGCCGAGCCATATTAGCAGCAATTCCCGATTTCATGTTTCGCACTGATGTCAATGGTATCTATCAGGGGGGCGTGACACCCAATCGCGAGATAGACTTTCTCCCCCCAGATTTCGATACTGCTGGTTCAGCGATAGTGGACATCGTGCCACCAGACATTGCAGCCCGACATCTACACTACTTACACCAAGCCTTACAGACAGGAGAGTTACAAGTTTACGAGCAAGAAGTACAGATTGAGGGTCGCCTCCAATATGAAGAAGTGAGAGTTGTCAAGAGCGGCGAAAATGAAGCCCTGTTTATGATTCGAGATATTAGCGATCGCAAACAGGCTGAACTACAACTGCACCAACTCAACCAACAGCTAGAAGCCAAAGTTCAAGAACGCACCCAAGAGCTTTGGCAAGTCAACAGCCTGCAACGCGCTATCCTCGATGGTGCCGATTATTCCATCATCTCCACTGACCCCAATGGCATCATCCAGACCTTTAATGCTGGTGCCGAACGGATGCTGGGTTACAGTGCTGCCGAAATGGTAGGCAAAGTTACCCCCGCACGCCTCCACGATATCAACGAGGTAATCGCTCGGGCAGCATTGCTCTCTGTTGAACTGGGGCAAGATATTCCTCCTGGCTTTGAGGTGTTTGTTGCCAAAGCCCGCCAAGGTATAGTCAGCGAAGAAGAATGGAGCTATATCCGCAAGGATGGGTATCAATTTCCTGTGTGGCTATCCATCACCGCCCTCAAAGATGTCAATCGCGAAATTATCGGCTTTTTAGGCATCGCCAAAGATATTAGCGATCGCAAACGAGCTGAAGCTGAACTACAAAAACTATCGGATCGCCTAGCATTGTCACTCAAATCTGGCGCGATCGGTTGTTGGGAATGGGACATTGCACAGAACATCCTATTTGGGGATGAGCGGATGTACGAACTATTTAGTATCCCCAAATCCTTTGATTGCCCTATAGCCTACGAAATGTGGGCCAACAAGCTACATCCCGACGATCGCATCTCCACGGAAACATTACTTCACGAAGCTGTCTTGGGACAGGCAGAATACAATATCGAGTATCGAATCGTAGATCCTGATGGCAGCATCCGCTTTATTAAAGGCAATGGCGTGGTAATCCGAGATGCCCAAGGCAATCCCCAAAGTATGTTTGGGATCAACTTTGATATTAGCGATCGCAAACAAGCTGAACTCGAACGGCAGAAACTATCGGAACGTCTGGCCTTGTCGCTCAAATCTGCGGCGATTGGCTGTTGGGAATGGAACATTGTACAAAACGCCCTCCTTTGGGATGAACGGATGTACGAACTCTATGGAGTCACAAAATCATCTGATTCCCGTGTGGTCTACGACATTTGGGCGAATGGGCTACATCCCGATGACCGCCTCTCCAATGAAACATTAATCCAGCAAGCCGTATTAGGAGAGGCTGAATTTGATACTGAATTTCGAGTCGTGCATCCCGATGGCAGCATCCACTTTATTAAAGCTTATGGAGTGGTGGCACGAGATGCCCAAGGCAATCCTCAGAGCATGATTGGGGTTAACTTTGATATTAGCGATCGCAAACAAGCAGAAATCGAACGACAACAGTTAATTCAAGAACTTTCCGCTTTCAAACTCGCCCTCGATCAATCTGCGATTGTCGTCATCACCGATATTAAAGGAGCGATTACCTACGTTAACGATCGCTTCTGCGAAATTTCTGGCTACTCCCGCGATGAACTGCTCGGTCATACCCATAGCCTGGTCAACTCTGGCTACCATTCCCCAGATTTTTTCCAAAACCTGTGGGGCATCATTTCCAGGGGTCAGATTTGGCGCGGTGAAGTTTGCAATCGCGCTAAAAACGGTAGTATTTACTGGGTTGCCAGCACCATTGTTCCTTTTTTGGACGAAGGCGGACGACCTTTTCAGTATCTCGCTATTCGCTTCGACATTACCGCCCGCAAATTGGTTGAAGAAACGCTCCAGCAGGAAAATACTTTCCGTCAACAAATTGTAGAAAACATGGCAGAAGGGCTGTGCGTTTTCCATGAAGTTGAGGAATTTCCCTTTATCCACTTCACAGTCTGGAATCAGCAAATGCAAGCTATTACAGGCTACACCTTAGACGAAATTAACCGTCTGGGGTGGTATCAAACCTTATACCTGAATCCAGAAGCTCAACAAGTGGCGATCGCTTGCTTGCTACAGATGCGAGAAGGGCAAAGCATCATCGCCCAAGAAAGGGAAATCCAGCGTCAAGATGGACAGAAACGCACTATCTCCATTTCTACCTCTATGCTATCGAGCAAGGACGAACAGAATTATATCCTGGCTCTGATTCAAGACATTACCGATCGCAAACAGACAGAGCAGGCTATGACCCAGCAACTAGCAGCCATTGAAGCAGCGATCGATGGCATTGGGATTATGCAAGGAGAGGGCTACCTCTATTTGAATCAAGCCCATCTAGAACTATTTGGCTACAAACACCCTGAAGAACTGGTAGGCAAAACCTGGAAATCTTTGTATTCCCCAGAGGAGTTAGAACGGTTTGAGCGGGAAGTCTTTCCCATGCTGGGACGCGATCGCGCTTGGCAAGGAGAAGCGATCGCCACCCGCAAAGATGGTTCTACTTTTACCGAAGGGCTTTCCCTCACCCTCACAGACGATGGATTATTAATTTGTATCTGTCGCGATATCAGCGATCGCAAACAAATAGAAGCCCAATTAGCAGAGAGTGAAACTAAATTCCGGCGATTGGTAGAAGAGGGCAACGATGTGATTTGGTCATGTCAAACCGATGGCATACTTGTTTACCTCTCACCCCAATTCAAGACTATCTTTGGCTGGGATGAGAGCGAATGGATTGGGAAGCCATTTATGGATCTCGTGCATCCAGAAGATCGTCTTTTGGTGGCTAACGATTACGGGCAGAATGTCAAAGTTGGTAAAAAGTCAAGTAATTCTGAGTTCCGACATCGCCACCGAGATGGCAATTATGTCTGGGTGAGAACCAGTGCCACACCCGCGATCGATGCTAAAGGAGTATTGGTTAGTATCCAGGGAATTTTATCGGATATTAGCGATCGCAAACAAACTGAACTTGCCCTGCAAAGCAGTGAAATTCGCTTCCGGCGAGTATTTGATTCCAGTATCGTTGGCATGGTATTTGCCGATTTTCAAGGGAAGATTATTGATGCCAACGATCGCTTCTTGCAGATGGTTGGCTACACCAAACAGGAACTAGATGCTGGGATAATTCATTGGGATGCAATGACCCCTCCCGAATATCTCCCCGCCGATATTGCAGCGATGGAACACCTGATGCAGCATGGTGCGATCGCTCCTTGGGAAAAAGAATACTACCGTAAGGATGGTAGCCGGATTTCTGTTCTGATGGGAGCCGCACTCCTTCCCGGTTCAGAGGATCAAACCATTTGTGTATTAGTTGATATCAGCGATCGCAAACAGGCGGAGAAAGCTTTGCAGGAATCGCAGCAGTTTTTGCAAACGGTACTCGATACTATCCCTCTGCCCTTATTTTGGAAAAATCGAGAGTCTGTCTTTTTAGGATGCAATCATCAGTTAGCTAAAAGCCTAAGCTTGACTTTGACCAGCGATATTATTGGTAAAACTGATTTTGAGCTTTCACCAATAGAAGCCCAAGCGATCGCCTATCGTGCTAGCGATCGGCGCGTGATGGAATCTGGTGAAGGTGATTTAGGGATCGAAGAAACCTTGATCCTACCCAGTGGCGAACAAAGATTGATTGAAACCCACAAAGCTCCCCTGCTCGACTGGGCAGATAATGTTATTGGTGTGGTCGGGATGTTTCAAGATATCACCGATCGCAAACAAGCCGAGCAGATCATTCAACAACAGGCCCAGCGAGAAACGCTACTACGAGAAATAACTGGGCGAATCCGAAAATCCCTAGATTTACAGACTATTTTTGAGACTGCTACTCAGGAAATTCGTCGATTTTTGCAAGCAGATCGAGTCGGCATTTTCAAGTTTAATCGTGAGTCTGGCTTCAATGATGGTGAATTCGTCTCTGAATCTGTAGCCGCAGAATTTATGTCAGTCCTAGAAATTAGAGTTCACGATCGCTGTTTCGGCGAACAGTTTTCCGAACTATATCAACAAGGGCGAATTCAAGCTACCGATGATATTCAGAACGCCACTTTATCAGATTGCCACAAGGATATTTTATCACAGTTTCAGGTACGGGCAAACTTGATCCTGCCCTTGCTGGGTGGAAAAGAGTTATGGGGTTTACTCTGCATTCACCAATGTTCAAGTCCGCGACATTGGCAACAGACGGAAATTAATTTTATTCAGGAAATTACCAACCAGTTAGCGATCGCCATTCAGCAGGCTGACCTCTACGAACAAGTGCAATCGGAATTAGTCATCCGCAAACAAGCAGAAGAAGCGATCGCTTTACAATTGCAAAGGCAGCGAACTTTAGGAGCGATCGTCCAGCAAATTCGCGAATCCTTGGATATTAAGCAAATTTTGGCGACCGTGACTCAGCAAGTCAAAGAAATCTTGCGAGGCGATCGGATCATCGTGTTCCGGCTATTTGGTGATGGCAGAAGTCAAATTGTAGAAGAAGCTGTATCTAGTGAGTTTATAGCACTCAAGGAGCGCCACTGGAATAACGAAAGCTGGTCTCAAGAAATCTTGGAATACTATTGGCAGGGGAACCCTCGTATTGTCCCCGATGTGATGACTGATATCTGGACAAATTGCCTGTTGGAATACTCAATTGAAGGTCAAATTCAGTCCAAAATCGTCGCACCTATCCTGCAAGAAGTCCGAGGCAGCGAAAATCATAGGTGGATTGCCCCAGAGGGAACCAACAAACTCTGGGGGGTGTTAGTCGTTCATGCTTGTGGAGAAAAACGAGTATGGGAAGAGTCAGAAGCGCAACTCTTGCAACAAATTGCTAACCAATTGGCGATCGCAATTCAGCAAGCTAGCCTATTTGAGCAGTTGCAGGAAGAACTGCTCGAACGACAACAAGCCCAACAGCAAATCACTGAGCGCAACCAAGAACTCGCTATATCTAACGAAGAACTTGCCCGCGCCACCCGCCTCAAAGACGAGTTTCTTGCCAACATGAGCCACGAACTCCGCACTCCCCTGAACGCGATTTTGGGCATGACTGAAGGGCTACAAGATGGAGTTTTTGGCATCGTCAACGACCCCCAAATCAAAGCTTTACAAACCATCGAGCGCAGTGGCTCTCACTTGTTAGAGTTAATCAACGACATTTTAGATGTCGCCAAAATTGAATCCGGTCAAATGGAACTGGAATATACCTCAGTTTCAATCAGTCGTCTTTGTCAATCCAGTCTGGCATTTATCAAACAACAAGCTCTGAAAAAACGCCTTCAGCTAGAGATTAAACTACCAACCAATGTACCCGACTTATTAATTGATGAACGGCGCATCCGCCAAGTCTTGATCAACCTGCTCAATAACGCCGTCAAATTCACCCCAGAGGGAGGACGCATCACCCTAGAAGTCAGTCATCAAAGGCGGACGGAGGGGCAGGGGAGCGGGGGAGCAGAGGGGCAGGGCAG
>NZ_CACA01000346.1:0-17683 GCF_000180455.1 Kamptonema sp. PCC 6506 | reverse complement strand
TTCTACTTATCACCCCTAAAGGGGATGGGATTCTTAAAAAATTTGTTCTTTAATCTGCCTAGCGATAGGTTTCTTGGCGCAATTAAACTCTGTCACTTTCCAGTCACATTTGCTATTGAAGCTAAAGATAGTCATTGATTGTTTGCCCTATCTTAGAATAGGTTTTTGACGATGAAGACTTCTCGGTTCCAGCAATTCTTTTTCATTTCCAGTCTGGCAGGAATTCTACTTTTTCTGAGTGGGCGATCGGCTTACGCTGAACCTCTGCCAACTACCCCTCAACCAACTGCTACTTCTGAATTTTCCTCAGATTTATCACCCTTGGAAGCCAAAACAATACCCATACCCGACAAGGTTTTAACCTCTGCTGCCAGTTTGCAGGCTGAAACGTTATCGGTTCAGACAATTGACCCAATTCCTGAATCAATATCAGAACCTGCAACCCCAACGGTTGCCCAAGCAGTACCCCCTGGTCGAGCGACACTATCGGGGCCAAGCTACGTTGGCGTGGGTGCAAATATTGGCTTTGGCGGACGCACTGATTTGGGGCGGGGTAGTTTTACCATTTTCAGCAAAATTGGGTTGACCAATAATTTGTCCGCCCGCCCTGCGATCGCCGTTGGCAGCGAACCGGCTCTTTTACTACCTGTCACCGTTGATTTTCCAGTTCGTTCTGTTGCTAATGGACGAGTCGGTATTGCGCCCTATGTGGGAGGTGGTGCTGTGATTTCGACAGGTAACGATAGCGTAGTACGCGCACTGGTTACAGGTGGTGTCGATGTTCCTTTATCGGAGGAATTTACGGCAAACGCAGGTGTCAACGTCGGATTTTTGGGCAAAACGGAAGTTGGTTTACGGCTAGGTGTCGGTTACAACTTCTAGTCGTTGAGAAGGTAAAACTGTGAATAGATTAGAAAACATTGCACTGCTGGAACGTCAAGAACCTCAAAGCGCGGCTCCAAAACCATCCATTAGTCTAATTGATGCGATCGCCTTGATTGTTGGGTTAGTAATCGGTGCAGGCATTTTTGAAACCCCTGCTTTGGTTGCTGCTAATACCGGCACGGTTGGTGGTGTGATTGGAGTCTGGCTGATTGGTGGTGTGGTGTCATTGCTGGGAGCACTTTGCTATGCCGAATTAGCTACGACCTATCCCCATGTCGGCGGTAACTATTACTACCTGAAACGGGCTTTTGGGCAACCGATCGCGGTTTTATTTGCCTGGGCACGCATGACTGTGATTCAGACTGGATCGATCGCGTTGCTGGCATTTGTGTTTGGCGACTATGCCTCTCAGCTATTGCCACTAGGTGGTTACTCGCCTGCCATTTACGCCGCAGTCGCGATCGCCCTGCTGACAATGCTGAATATCATTGGGCTGCGCCAAAGCAAACACTTCCAGAACGGGCTAGCAGTGATACTCGTTTTAGGCTTATTGCTGGTCATCCTAGTGGGTCTGACATCTTCCCTTCCTCCCACCCCGTCCCTTCCCGCCGATGCCTCCCCTACCTCTTCCTGGGGCTTAGCGCTGGTCTTCGTGCTGCTATCCTACGGCGGTTGGAATGAAGCCGCTTACATTTCTGCCGAAATTCATAACCCGCAGCGCAATATCATCCGCTCTTTCCTGTGGAGTATTGGCATCATTACAGGACTTTATGTGCTGATTAATTTGGCGTATCTGCGGGGATTGGGTGTCGCAGGTATGGCAGACTCTCAAGCTGTTGCCGCCGATTTATTGCGGCGAGTGCTGGGTGAGCCGGGAGCCGCCTTTGTGAGTTTACTGGTTGCGATCGCCACGCTGGGATCGATCAACGGCACCATTTTTACGGGCGCACGCAGTAGCTTTGCTCTAGGACAGGATGTATCTTCCTTTCGCTGGTTGGGACGCTGGTATCCACATCCGAGTTCACCTACAACCGCTTATTTATTTCAAGGCGCGATCGCTCTGATGCTGGTTGGGCTGGGAACCTTCACCCGCAAAGGATTTGAAACAATGGTGGACTATACTGCGCCCATCTTTTGGTTCTTCTTTCTACTGAGCACTCTGTCGTTAATTGTTTTACGCATTCGAGAACCCAATCGCATCCGCCCCTTTAGCGTCCCGCTTTACCCCATCGTTCCGCTGTTGTTCTGTGCCATTTGCGGCTATTTACTCTACTCCAGCCTAATCTATGCAGGCATCGGTGCGATCGCGGGGGTCATCGTTGTTTTACTGGGTTTTCCCTTTGTCCGTCATAGTACATAGCAAACTTTTTTGGAGATGACAATCGTGCAACACAAAACTATTAAACGCTCCCTCTTTATTGGCGTTAGCATTCTCAGTCTTGCTGGAATCGGCTGTAGCCAAATGCGTAACTTTGAGACAGTGGCTCCAAGTCCCACTACTAACTCTCAAACTGATTCTGCTGCCGATCGAGTGGAAACGACTTCTAATAATACAACGGAAGTTCCTGTTTCTAATTCCACAACGGAAGCTCCCACCCGTACACCTGATGTCGTTTACGTGCCAACGCCTGTAAAGGTTGTGGATGAAATGCTGCGGTTGGCAAATGTGCAATCCAATGATGTAGTTTACGATCTCGGTAGTGGCGACGGTCGGATTGTAATTGCAGCCGCTCAAAAGGTGGGCGCACGGGGTATTGGTATTGATATCAACCCAGAACGCATTCGAGAAGCTAATGAGAATGCCCAAAAAGCAGGCGTGAGCGATCGCGTCGAGTTTCGTCAGGCAGATTTATTCCAAACTAACTTCAGTGAGGCCACAGTTGTCACGCTTTACTTACTGCCGGAACTTAACGTCAGACTGCGCCCCAAATTACTCAGTCAATTAAAACCAGGTACGCGCATTGTTTCCCATGAATTCGATATGGGCGATTGGAAACCTGAGCAGGTAGTAGAAGTGGAAGGCAGAAAAGTTTACTACTGGGTTGTACCTGAAAATCCTCCTGCTAATTTGCGGTAGCGCAGCTTCAACAATAAATTAGTCAGGACTTACGCAAAAGATCGGTAGCGCCGCCATCTTGGCGGTTCATTGACCGCCAAGATGGCGGCGTTACGTAAGTAATGCGTAAGTCCTATTAGTGCTAAGCATGGTCTAATCCGTGTTTTGTCACTACGGGGAGATAATTTTCTCGAACTACTGGTTTTTCAGGTTTTCGCCTTGCGAACCTTAAATTATTGAGCCTGGCTAAAATCCAGCGATCGCAAGGCGAAAACCTTTTTCTCTAAATCAAGTAAGTAGAAGGAAGAAGGTAGAAGGAAGAAAAATTTAGTTATCTAGGAGAGAAGGAAGAATGTTTATACAGTCCGCTTTTTAGCCATCCTTATCTTATGTTTAATTAGGTGGATTTACTTATTAGTAAAGAAGCAAGCTAGTCATATTAATTATACAAAGTACCATAAAGTAGCTTATATTTTATTTATATTATAAGATGTGAAATGGATATAAATTCTCCTTTTCGCCTTCAAAAGGCTAATTCCTAATTGCTAACCTCTGGCCCCTCTTTTCGTACCCACAGCGATCGCGACATTTTCTCATAAATCCAGATTCAATCCAATTTTTTCCATCAGCAGGCGCAAGTCCTACGAGATAAAATGAAATAATTAGCAACATTCGTTTACAAGTCGGGATTAAGCCTGTGACTGCAACTTCGTCATCCATCAACTCGACACAGACAATAGAACTGACTCCGAGTTACGCGATTCCCCTAATCCTAGTCGGGATCTCCCTACCTCTGCTGCTGGTGCAAAAAGTGGTAAGTTTAGCGATCGCTCTTTTTGGCTTGTTTCTGATGTATCAGGCCGCTACCATCCGCCTGAAATTCACTGACACAGCCTTAGACGTATACCGCAAAGAAGACCTAATCCGGCGCTTTCCCTACCAAGAATGGCTTAACTGGCGGGTATTCTGGCCGGCCGTACCCATTCTGTTCTACTTTAAAGAAGTCAACAGCATTCACTTCCTCCCGGTACTCTTCGATCCTAAAATGCTACAGGCGTGTTTAGAACAGCGCTGTCCGCGAAAGGACTGAAGAATGAAAGATGAAGTCAGTTAACTGTTAACTGTTAACTGTTAACTGTTAACTGTTAACTGTTAACTGTTAACTGTCACCCTGTTCTCATACAACTAAAAACTGCTATGTAAATTTACCTAATTAAACGTAAGATGAGAATGGCTAAAAAGCTTGCTGTATAAGCATTCTTCCCTCTTCCCTCTTCCTTCTTCTTTCTTCTTATATAGCAACCGCCAAGACGGTTAGGACACTCGTTGATGACTAAAACCATGATTCATTGCCCTCCCTCTTCCCCTAGCCCTTAGCCCTCTTCCCTCTTCCCCTAGCCCCTAACCCCTAGCCCCTAGCCCCTTCTTCCCTAGTCCCCATGAATTCAGACGAAACCCAAACCCAAGAACATCATCAAGAAGCAATTGAAGTGTCAGTTAATCCAGAAGATTCCAGTCCAAAGGATGAGGCTGTGACAGAGGCAATTGAGTCTGCGATCGCACAGCCGGCAGAGGATTTATCAATTGCCTCTGCCATTGATGAATCGGCTGTACAGCCAATTACTGAAGGCGAATCCGCCGCCGACCCAAATCCTATAAGTGAACTATTAACAGACATCACAGACAATGTAACCGAAAAGTTAGTACAGCAAACGATCGACTTGCAACAGCAACAACAGGAGTTGAAACAAGAAGTTGAGACTATGCTGGCGACAAAAGCTAATTTGCAGCAGGAACTCAGCGACACTCAAGCCGCAATTGGGCGTTTAGTGCAAGAAGCTTTAGGTCAATTAGAACAGCGCAAGCAATCACTACAAATTGAAGTAGAAAAATTAGAACGCCGTCGCGATCGCATTCAAAAAGAAATGCGAACCACTTTTGCAGGCGTTTCCCAAGACTTAGCAATTCGAGTTCAGGGTTTTAAAGACTATCTGGTAGGAAGTTTGCAAGATTTAGCAAGTACCGCCGAACAATTAGACTTAGTACCAGAAGTACAAGAACAACCAAAACAAATTATTGAAGAGCCTCGATCCTCTGCTGATGCACCTCCAAATCCCCGATTTACCGAGCAAGGTTTTCAAGAACAAGCCAAACAAATTCGGCTTATTCTCGACCAATATCGCACTCTCCCGGACTACTACGGCCCGCCTTGGCAATTGCGGCGCACTTTTGAACCAATTCACGCCGAAAAAGTCTCGAATTGGTTTTTTACACAAGGTGGAAAGGGAGCTTTACGAACAATGGGTTCCCGCTTGCAAAATATCTTGATTTCTTCAACAGTAATTTCTGTACTTAGAACCCTATACGGCGGTCGTTTGCGAACTCTTGTACTAGCTAACAGTCCCGAACGTTTAGGAGAATGGCGTAGAGGTTTGCAAGACTGTCTAGGAATTACTAGGAATGACTTCGGCCCGGAACGAGGAATTATTTTGTTTGAGGCGGCGGAAGATGTAGCACAAAAAGCAGATCGCTTAGTGAAAGAAGGAAAATTGCCTTTAATTATAATTGATGAGACTGAGGATCAAATCAGTCTGTCAATGCTCCAATTTCCGTTATGGTTAGCCTTTGCTCCCGACCCACAGAATTTGATGCCTAAAGATTTTTGATAGAACAAGTTAGTTATAGCTAGGGGCTAGGGGCTAGGGGCTAGGGGAAGAGGGGGAGGATGGGGAAGATGGGGGAGCAGGGGAGGATGGGGAGTAAATCCCCTATTCTCCCCAATTAGCAATTACAGGACTTACGCACTCAACCAAAGAAACCGGGTTTTTTGACGAAAATACTTCGTTTTTACCCAAAGATTTTCTCAAAAACCCGGTTTCTGGAACCCTGAGCGTAAGTCCTGAATTAGCAATTAGCAATTAGCAATTAGCAATTAGCAATTAGCAATTAGCAATTAGCAATTAGCCATTACCAATTACCAATTACCAGTTTTAAGGTGGGGGCGTGCTAGAAGATAGCATTGATTTCCATAGATAGGGTAATCTGCCTGCAAATTTGAAGGTGATATCTGTGTATCCTTCAGATTTTAATAATTGGGTTAGGGTTGGTACGGAAAAAAATTTGATATGCCCATTATCCCAAAGAACTGTAAAATGTTTATCCATTTTTCCAGTAATAGCTAAAGCTAAATTTTTTAAGTAACTGTGGTAGGGAGTGGTGATAATTAATCGGCCGTCTGGTTTGAGACATTTTTTGGCAACTCTAATTAGTTCTTTGGGATAAAGCAAATGTTCGATGACTTCGACTGCTAAGACAATATTAAATGAATGAAGGAGTTCAGGATGCTGCAAATCATAAATATCAGCTTGGATAAATTGACATTCAGGGAAACTTTGAGATGCGATCGCCACTCCCTGGGGCGAATTGTCTACTCCGATAACTTCATAACCTTGCTGAGCAATAGCATGGCTGAGACTGCCGTTCCCGCAACCGAGATCCAAAACGCGGGGTTTGATGTTGCTGGTAGATTTAGCGACAGCAAGCATTTCTAGCAGTGGAGATAGCAAATAAGCATGGTGATACCTGGGGCGATTATTACTGTAAAAGTATAGGTACTTGCTTGAGGTTCTTTCCATCGATTAAGCTAGAGAGACCGGGGGTAGGGATCGAGTTCACGTCTAGTGTAGGCGTATCAGAGCTATTATTCACCAATAGATACCTCCGATCGTGAGCGTACAAGCCTGATAGTGTCTAGGCTCAAACTTAAATTCCGTTGATGTCGAATAAAATCGAGCAGTGCAGGGTATGCGCGGGGTATCAAGTGAGAGACCCTGTGGCGAGAAGCGATCGCGCTTTACCTGCGATCGTCTGTATCTAGAGTTTTCGACCCCACCTTTAGGATGTCAGTTTATTGGTGTAAACTGTTTCACCCTCTTGAGTTATTGAGAACTTTTGAATAATAGATTATGCTGCACTGGCTTCTATAATTGTGTGAACTGTTGTTCTCCAACCATTTTCTCAGATCAATAGTAGTACCCTAGAAAGATGCTCGATCGATCTGGTTTGTTTGATGATGTTGCTGTTGGGTGTTGCACCTTAAGTTTAAAGATGTCCTATGGTAAGCGTCGGCCCATCCTCCTTTCGCCGTATTCTGCTGTCGCGAATTTTACTGCTCAGCGTACCAGTTTTGCTGGTGGGGGAGTATGTGACTTATAGAAAAGCTCGTTCAATGCTTCTGGAAACTGCTCGTCAAAATCTGACGGAGAGTGCCGGTAGAAAGGCAGAAACTATTGAACAGTGGGTAAACTCTCTGAAGTCAAATTTACTGGGTGCTTCGGAAAGCTCTGTGTTGCAATCCTCCTCGCCGAAGGTTTATCAAAATTTTATCAACCAGTTAGGGCAAAGATTGCCAACTCAGGTGGATTGTTTGCAATTGACTAATTTGCAGACGGGTAAAGTTGCAGCTAGCACTTGTGGCAATCAACCTATTCAGTCGCTACCGAAGAAGTTTTGGCCGCAGCAGCAGCAGTTGCTTGTTAACAATAAGAGTGTGTACATCAATCTTGTGTGGCCGCTACAGCAAAAGTCGCAGAAATCGGAGAATGACGGTGAATTTCTAGCTGTTCCTGCTGATGGGTTAGAGGAGGCTAAACCTCATCCAAATACTCAAGTTAGTTTGGTTTTAAGTGCGCCGGTTTATATTCAGCAGCAAAATTCGCGTCAACTGCGCTATGTTTTAAGTTTGCAGTCGCCTCTACCAGTGCAAACTAGCGCTCCCAAAGGTTCTTTAGCTGGTTATACGGTTGTGATCGACCAAGATGGGACAATCTTGGCGCACCCTAATATTGACCGGGTGGGGCGTAATATCGCTCAGGAGGCGGATGCCGATCGCTTAAAAAGTATTGTCAGGAGAGCGATCGCTGGTGGACAAGCTTTCTTACACCTATTTTCTTTTGAAAAAAATGGGCTGGAGTTACTGGCGGGATATGCTGCTGTTCCTAGTCCGATGGCGAATCAGCCAAAGAGTAAGTGGATAGTTTTAGCGGTTACTCGTTTAGATTATGCCCTGTCTGGTTTGGAAGAAATTCAACAGGTTTTGTTGAATCTGATTGTGGGGTTGGTGGCGGCGAGTATTATGGCAACTCTATATCTGTCTCGCGATCTGGCTCGTCCTCTGGAGAAACTTAGAGATTATGCGCTGACTGTCAAGAGTTTGGAATCTCCGCAGATGGTTCCTCACAATTTGAAAATTAGGGAGTTCGATCAGTTAGCGGAGGCGATCGACAGTATGGTGGAGCGTCTGCGATCGTGGGCGGAAGAGCTGGAAGTTGCCTCGAAACAAGCGCAAGTTGCTAATCAGTTAAAAGATGAATTTTTACGCAATATTTCTCACGAACTCAGAACTCCTTTGAATGGCATTATCGGTTTTCTGCAATTTGTCCAAGATGGTGATTGCGATGATCGAGATGAGGAGATGGAGTTTGTCCAGCGTGCTTATGATGCTGCAATTCACTTGCTGAATATTATCAATGATATTTTGGATATTGCCAAAATTGAATCAGGTACGTTATCAATGATGCTGGAAACTATCAACCTCACGCAGGTGATTGAAGAAGCGGTTGATTTGCAGGTTGTGGAAGTTGAGCAAAAAGGTCTGGAGTTAATTTTACCCGACCTGAAGGAGCCGATTATGGTTTATGCTGACCCGGATAAGCTCAAGCAGGTTTTTCTGAATGTTTTGAGTAATGCGATTAAGTTTACTGATTCAGGAAAAATTACTATTTCTATCCGACTTGAATCTGTGTTGCTCAATAATGGTGCTAGTTATAATGGGAATGCAGTATATAATATGGCTCAGGTCACTGGTACAAAAGATTGGGTGGTGGTGACTATTGAAGATACGGGGATTGGGATTGACCAAGAGCAGCAGGATAAGTTATTTCAACCTTTTGTGATGGCTGATGGTTCGACTACTCGCAAATATGGCGGTAATGGTCTGGGGTTGGCAATTTCACGTAATTTGATGCAGTTGATGGCGGGGACTATTTCGCTGTACAGTGCAGGTATAAATCAAGGTACTACTTTAACTATTGCTTTGCCTGCGAAACAGTTACCTGGCGGTTCTATCAAGGAAGATTTGGTAATTGTTAGTCGTTAGTAGTTAGTCGTTAGTAGTTAGTCGTTAGTATTTAGTAGTTAGTAGTTAAATTAAACGTAACTACCAGTTAACAGTTAACTGTTAACAAATTGTAATCAGTTGTCCGCTAAGTTTCAGGGAGTCGCTGAGGGCGCTGAGGATTCGCACTAATTCGACACCTACCCAACCGGAAGAGATGGGAGATGGTGTGTTACTTTGGACGCAATTTAGAAAGCGATCGCAAACTTGTTGGAGGGGCTCTACTCGTTCTACGGGTAATTTTTCCCAAGATTGAGATAAGGTGGCATTGCGATCGCGAACCCTATCCCAGGAACCTGTAATCCCGATATTATCGCCATCCGGCTCTAAATAACCATATTTTAGCATCAGAGGTGCATCAGTTGAAAGGTCGTCAAAAATCAATGTACCTTTACTTCCGACAATTCCTAAGCGCCTTTGTCTGTCAGGATTGAGCCAGCAAAGATGAATGAATGCTTGAAAGCCATCTGGGTAAAGTAACTCGATCCAAACTAAATCATAAAG
Source organism: Kamptonema sp. PCC 6506 (assembly GCF_000180455.1). Classification (NCBI taxonomy): domain Bacteria; kingdom Bacillati; phylum Cyanobacteriota; class Cyanophyceae; order Oscillatoriales; family Microcoleaceae; genus Kamptonema; species Kamptonema sp. PCC 6506. The sequence continues at coordinate 8,063 of NZ_CACA01000346.1, read as the reverse complement.
TGGTAATTGGTAGTTGGTAATTGGTAATTTGTAATTTGTGGTTTTTCCATCCTCCGTATTTTCCCTATTAATAAAAACGGTTCCATTTGCTTGGACTTGACTTGGAGTTTGTCCCAGCCAAGTATTAAAAATGGCGATGTCATGGATGGCTAAATCCCAGAGAGCATCAACGTCATTTCGCACGGGTTCAAGATGGGTTCGTTGGGCGTAACCGTAGCGCAATTTACCTAATTTTCCCGCTTGGATGGTGTTTTTTCCTATTTCGATTGCGGGATGAAATAGGTAGGTGTGGTCAACGAAGAGTTGACGTTGCTTTTTTTCAGCGAGTTGACAAAGTTCTATAGCTTCGGTGAGGTTGAGAGTGAGGGGTTTTTCTGCGAGAACGTGGTAGCCTTGATGAAGGGCGGCGGCGATGAGAGTGCTGTGGGTTGAAGCTGGGGTGGCGATCGCAACTGCTTTTAGTCCGGGCAATTTCTGCAATGCTGACCAATCCGTTGCTAGAACCACATTATCATCCAAATTAAAAAGACTTTTCACCACAGCTAAGCGTTCGGGCTGCGGGTCTATAACTGCTAAAACCTGACTGTGGGGATGTTCTAGGAAGTTGCGGATCAGGTGAATTCCCCAATGACCTGCACCTAATACAGCAATTCCAATTTTCATTTAAGAAGGAAGAAGGAAGAAGAAAGAAAATTTAGTTATCTAGGAGAGAAGGAAGAAGGCTTATGCAGTCAGCTTTTTAGTCATCCGTATTTTACACTTAATTGTGTAGATCGTTTATTAATAAGTTTAACTGTTAGTTTTTACTTTATTAAAAGCTGCTTGCGCGGCTGCTTGTTCAGCAGCTTTGATGGATCGTCCTTTGCCTTCACCAAGTAAATCCCCTCGCAGCCATACTTCGGCGGTAAAACGTTCTTCTTCTCCGTGAACTCGCCCTGTTTCCTTAACATTATATTCTGGCAAAATTTTGTATTGACCTTGAGTCCATTCTTGCAGAGCGGCTTTATAGTTTTGGCGGGCGGGATCGCTCAGGATTTGAGCGGCTCGCGGTTGGAAATGAGGGTCTAGCCAAGGGCGAATTAATTGTAAAGTGTTTGTACTCAGGTAGAGGGCGGCGAGCACTGCTTCAAAAGCGTCTGCTAACCGTGACTCTTCCCCTGCTTTGTCGCAGGCGGCGCTGCTAGAAACGATTAAATAACGACCAAATCCATAGCTGTCAGCGATTTGTGCCAGAGTGCGATCGCTCACTAACAAGGAACGAATCGCTGCAAATTCTCCTACAGAACTGCCGGGATAGGTTTCAAATAGTAACTCAGAAGCAGCTAGTCGCACAACTGCATCCCCGATAAATTCTAGCTGTTCGTAATTAGCTTGAGTTGAGGCCGTAGGGTGAGTTAAAGCTAAATCGAGTAATTGCCAGTTCACGCGGTTTCGATCGGGCAATCCTAATTTTTCGACTAATTTTTCCAGTTCCTTTTGACGGCTAGGATAGCTAATATTCATTTTTTCTTCTCTCTCTTTCCTCGGTCTGAACGGCTCTCGATTAACCGAGTTTAATTTTAATCATAACTTATATCATGCCCGGTTTCTTTACCGCCAAGATGGCGGCGTTACAGATGGTTTTGGGTAAGTCCTAGCTAAATTATTCTGGATTTGCCCAGAGATATTATTTAGTAAAACTGGAATAATTAGGGGGGAAAGAGTCGGACATAAGCCGGGTTCTGTTCCCTTAACTGCAAGCAGCTAAGAGGGCAGTTATCTATCTGGGACACCTGTTACCAGATGCCTCTAGCGGTGCATTCAAGCGGAACTGGTAAAAGACCAACCGTAGTTCCTCCGACCTTGCTCCCAACTGGGGTTTACCTAGCCAGCGCCTCTCGACGCTGCTGGTGCGCTCTTACCGCACCTTTGCACCCTTACCTACAGTTTTGAGTCTAAAATTTAACACTTTAGGCTCCTAATGTAGGCGGTATATTTCTGTGGCACTATCCTCGCGATCGCTCGCACTGGGCGTTATCCAGCAAGTTTGGGCTTTCGGGAGCCCGGACTTTCCTCAGACTCTTTGGAGTCCGCAACCGCCTGCGCCTACTCTCTCCCCTTTTTTATTCTACATTTAATTATGTCCACTTAGCTATCCTTTGTCAAAAAGAGAATGTAAAAGACAGAATGTAGAATAATTTATCCTACATTCTAGCTTTTGATATTATTAATCATCCTTAATAGTAGAAAAGTTATCAAACCACCCACGCCGCCAGAAGAAGTAAACTAAACCTGATGCGATCGCAATCATTACACTCCAACACAAAGGATAACCCCAATACCAGTTTAACTCTGGCATATTCCAAGGAGATTTTTCAGTATTAAAGTTCATGCCGTAGATGCCGACAACAAAAGTTAGAGGTATAAAAATGGTAGAAATCACAGTCAGCAACTTCATGATTTCATTCATTTTGTTGCCAACTGAAGACAAATAAACATCCATTAAACCCGAAGAAAGTTCTCGGTAACTTTCCACCATATCCATCACCTGAACGGTATGATCGTAACAGTCGCGCAAATAAACTCGGACATCGGGACTAATTAATTCATTACCATCTCGAATCAGACTATTAATCGCATCCCGCTGAGGCCAGATGGCACGGCGGAGAGTCAGCAATTCCCGGCGAATTTTATAGATTTTTTCTAAGGTTTGGCGATTAGGGTTCATCACTACTTCATCTTCTAGTTCCTCAATGCGTTCGCCATAAACTTCCAACACTGGAAAAAAGCCATCAATAATCGAATCTAGCAGGGAGTATACCAAATAATCCGCTCCCTTTTTGCGGATAATTCCCTTTGCCGTGCGAATGCGATCGCGTACAGGCCCAAAACTATCATAATCAGGTTCTTCCTGCACAGTCACTAGATAATGTTTACCCAAAATTAAACTTACTTGCTCTTTGTGAAAAGTCTCTGTATCCGGCTTCATCATCACCATCCAAGCAACAATTATAAGTTGGTCTTCATAGTCTACAACTTTAGGCCGCTGAGGAACATTTACGACATCTTCTTGAGCGAGGGGATGCAAATTAAAAACTTCACTCATTTGCCGCCAAGTTTCATTATTACCTAATCCGAGTACGTCAATCCAAGAAACAGAATCTGTATCCAAGTAGGGTAATGTATCTTGAGGGCAAGTGAGGCGAGAGCGAGTAGCTGCTGCTTCATTATAATCAATTAATACAATATCAGGAGGAGGTGCATCTGGTTCTAAGTCTAAATTGCCAGGGAGAGCACCTGGATCGTCATAAAAATAGTCAACGTATGACTCATCGTCATCATCTTCAGGTGGCTCTACAATTGCACTGAAAGCCTTTACACTTTTATATGTCATAATTACCTCACGAAGGAAGAAGGAAGAAGGAAGAAGGAAGAGGGGAAGACTGGGAGAGAGGGAGAATTTTTACCCAATTACTAATTAACAGTTAACACTTAACTGTTAACAGTCAACAATTAAGAAATTACCTCTGCCGAATAGGAATTTCAATCACAAATTCTGACCCCGATCCATTTGCTGAAATACAGGTTAGCATACCGCCATGCTTTTCTACAATAATTTGATAGCTAATAGATAATCCCAAACCCGTGCCTTTTCCTACTGGTTTAGTAGTAAAGAAAGGGTCAAATATACGACACTTCACTGATTCTGGCATTCCTGGGCCATTGTCGGCAATTACAATAGCGATTCTATTGCTTTCTAACATCATAGTCCGAATCGTAATGCAAGGTAAAATGTTACAAGTAAAAGGTAAAACAGGAATATCTAAGTTTTCTCCTTCTGAGCAATTTTTTATTTCTAAGTTTTCGTTAGCTTTCACATCGGACAAAGCATCAATAGCATTATTAAGTATATTCATCAATACTTGATTTAAGAGGCCAGGGTAGCACTCAACTAAAGGCAAAGCACTGTATTCTTTAACAACTTCAATATTCCGATTGCTAGCAGATTGTTTTAATCTGTGCTGCAAAATTAGCAGGGTACTGTCAATGCCTTCACTAATATCAACAATTTTAATATCAGATTCTTCTATCCTAGAAAAATTACGCAAAGACAAAACTATCTGGCGGATGCGATCTGCTCCCATTTCCATCGAATTCATCAGTTGTGGAAAATCTGACACCAAAAAATCGAGATCGATTTCTTCGGCTAATGCTATGATTTCGGGGGCAGGATTTGTATAGTATTTTTGATATAAACTGCACAGTTGCAGTAAGCTTTGAGCATATTCGTTGGCATGAGAAATATTACCATAAATAAAACTTACTGGGTTGTTAATTTCGTGAGCAATTCCAGCTACTAACTGCCCTAAACTGGACATCTTTTCTGATTGAATTAATTGAGTTTGAGTTTTCCTCAATTCCTGCAAAGTCAGCTCTAATTGCTGATTTTTTTGTCTCAACTGGGCTTCTGCCTGCTTGCGCTCGGTAATGTTGCGGGCAAGAATAATAACTTGGCTATCACCGAAGGGTAATAACCGCGCTTCATAAGTTTGTTTCCCCTGCGGCATTCGTAAGGAATATTCAATAGTAACTAAAGTTCCCTTGGTAAAAGTTTCCAGAATTGCCTGCTCAAATTGGCGGCTAACTTTCAAGGGCAAAACTTCTGTCATTTGTTGACCTAAAAACACTTCGGGAGGAATATATAAATCTGATGAAGTTCCTGATAGATAATCTAAAATTATGCCGTTGATATTAAGTCGGAAATACAAATCGGGTAAGGCTTGAAATACGGCTTCTAGTTCAGAAGTTTTTTGTCGTAATGCTTCTTGAGCTAAATGCCTTCCAGTAATGTCATGAGCGAAACCTAACACTGCAAATATATTGCCTTCCACGTCGCGTAAGGGAATTTTTTGAGTGTCAAAAATGTGGATGGAACCGTCGGCAAAAGTTAATTGGTCGTGGGGATTATGAACTATTTCCCCAGAGAGTACAGTAGAGTCATCGCTGCGAAAACCTCGAATGCTGAGGTCATTATTGCCAAATATTTCTGTGGGAGTAAAGCCGATTTCTACATCATCTTTACCCAGAATCTCTTCGACAAGAATATTAAGAGAATCTGCAAAGCTTTGGTTAACTAATATATATTTAAAATTGCGGTCTTTGGCAAAAATCCAGTCGGGTGTGGTGTCGATGACTGTACGGAGTAGTTGTTGGGAACGTTCGCTTTGTTTTAAGGCGAGTTTTAGCTCTAATTCTAATCTTTTGCGAGAGGTGATATTTTCAAAGGCAACGCCGACGCAGTGGTTGGGTAAGGGAAAGGCTTTGATAGAAAAGGCGCGAATTACAGTCCCATCTTCGCAGCAGTCAATATCTTCAAGTTCTACAGCTTTTTGTTCGCGAATTACTGAGGCAAATGCTTGAGGAATTCCTTTATCTCGCTGATGGGGGAAAACTTCATCGAGGGTCATTCCGAGAATGTCTGCCATCTCTACTCCGGTAAATAAGGTAGTAGCAGGATTGGAGGCGATCGCTCTCAAAGTTCGGTCGTCGTTGATGTCTTCTAAGCGGTAAACGTATAAGCCAATTTGCATATTTTCGACAATTTGACCGTACAGGCGCACGCTTTCGTCTACTTGTTTGCGTTCGGTGATATCTTCGGTAATGCCCAAGAGATATTGAGGGTTTCCGCTTTTGTCGAAGATGGGAATTTTGCGGGTGTGTAGTATTCTTAAACCTCTGTGGGGAGTTTGGATGGGGGATTCTGCTACATCTTGTACAGGTAAAGTTGAGGGATTGCTCTGATAGCTAGCCAAAACTTCTCTGTCTTTAGCTGCGATCGCATCTGCTTGATCTTTGGGAAGAAAATCGTAATCGCTTTTGCCGATCGCCTCTTGGCTAGTTACGCCCGCGATCGCTTCCCCTGCTTTGTTCCACAAGACAAATTTTAGCGACTCTGCATCTTTGGCAAAAACCCCTACTGGCAAATTTTCAACTACGGAATTGAGGAAACCTCTAGCTGAGTTTAATTCAGCCTCCGCCCGTTTGCGCTCAATTCCCAAGGCAATTACATTTGCTACAGATGACAGTGTTTCTTGCAGTCCTTGACTCAGCGGTTGATAACTCAAAATTGCCATTACCCCCACTAGCCGATCTTCCACTATCAGCGGGTAGCCAGCGAAACTGGCGATCGAGGATGGGGAAGGTGGAGGATGGGGAAGATTTATCTCCCTCATCTCCTTCATCTCCCCTGCTCAAGAGCTCCCCTGCTCCCCCGCCCTGAGCATCGGAGTATCGTAACCGCCCTGGCGGTTGCTATACTTTCAAAACAGAACATTGAGGTAAATTCATTATGGGATTGTGGTTAAGTTTAAATTTTTCTGTGTTATTGGCTGCTTATTTACTAGGCTCGATTCCGACGGGATATAGTGTAGCAAAATGGGTTTTAGGAATCGATTTACGTGAGGTGGGATCTGGTTCTACTGGTGCAACTAACGTGCTGAGAACTTTGGGTAAATGGCCCGCTTTGGGAGTGTTACTGGTTGACGTTTTGAAAGGGATAGCGGCAATTTCTCTGACGCGCTATATCTATGCTCTCAATGTCACTTCTGAGCTAGCAGCAACCGCAGGGATAGAGGATGTTACAGAAATATTGCCTTGGATGGCAACTTTAGCAGGTTTAGCTGTGGTTTTAGGACATAGTAAATCTATTTGGTTAGGCTTTGCCGGTGGTAAATCTGTGGCTACAAGTTTGGGAGTTTTGTTGGGTTTATATTGGCCTGTGGGTTTAGGAACTTTCGGAATTTTTGGGTTAGTTTTAGCTATTTCGCGAATAGTATCTTTGAGTTCTATTATTGGGGCAATTGGAGTTTCTGGTTTGATGTTTGCTTTTGGTCAACCCCTAGCCTATGAGTTATTTGGAATTGCTGGTGGTGTATTTGTAATTGTGCGACACCGTGCTAATATTCAGCGGTTGTTGAATGGTACTGAGCCGAAAATTGGGGAGAAATTAGCATCGGAAATTGAACAAGCTTGAGAAGGTAATTAACTTACAGAAGAAAGCGGAACTAAATATTATTCAATTATTCCCCATTACAGGCGCTACTTCTAACACAAATCCAGGTAATATATCCTCACCTGAAAGCGTACTCGGAGACTGCAAAACCTCAACTTCTCTACCAGGTCGATAAATTTCTACAATCTGCGTTTGTGGGTCAATTAACCAACCTAAACGCGCACCATTTTCCATATATTCCTGCATTTTTTCCCGCACTTCTCTGATAGAATCTGTAGGAGAGCATAACTCAACTACAAAATCTGGACATAAAGGCGGAAATTTCCTTTTTTGCTCAGGTGTTAACGCTTCCCACCTTTCTCGGCTTACCCAAGAAGCATCAGGAGAACGATCGCCACCTTTTGGCATTTTAAAACAAGTGGAAGAGTCAAAAGCAATGCCTAAGTTACTATTCCGGCGGCTCCAACCTTGCACTTGAAAAGTTAGATCGGCATTGCAGTTTCCCGTTTCTCCTCCAGTTGGCGACATAATCAGTAGTTCTCCTTTCGCATTGCGCTCAAATTTATAATCGGGGTGAACCCTACACAGTTGGTAAAATTGGTCGTCAGTCAATTCGATAAACTTACTTAAATCTAATTTAAAAGTAGTCAGCATGGCAGTAAAACCTATTCACCTAATTCTTTAGAACGCACAGAAGCCGCTTTCACTGCTTCTATTAATGCGGAGCGAAAACCTACTGTTTCTAGTTTAGCAATTCCTGCAATTTAAGTTTTACTCTAGTTTAGTGTAGTGATTTTAGCATTGAGAGAGAATGGGTTTGGTAGCCGAGTTTTTGGTAAAGATTAAGGGCGGGTTTATTAGTGACAAAGACTTGTAAACCAATTTGTCGATCGCCTCTTTCCCTGGCCCAATTCTCAGCACGGCTAACTAATGCTGAACCTATTCCCCGCTGTCGGTGTTCTGGATCTACGTATAGCAGAAAAATATGAGCGTAGCGATCGCCACTCACCTGATCGATCGCATTTCCCAACCACAGACAACCTATTTTGAGAGCAGAGGAGCGGGGGAGCGA
>NZ_CACA01000347.1:0-15512 GCF_000180455.1 Kamptonema sp. PCC 6506 | reverse complement strand
TCCCCCATCTCCCCCCGCCTCCCCCCGCCTCCCCTGCGGCAATCAAAACCGCATCTAAGGCTCGAATCTCTGCTTTGGCAACAGTAGGATCTATGAGCGATCGCCGAACTTGAAATCCTAGTTTTTCACAAACTCGCTGCATCCCGGAATTTTCTGAGAGAATTTCGGCTGTAATTCGATCGATCCCTTCATCCCATCCCACTTGGATCAATCGTTGCAGTAATTCTGTTCCTAATCCTTGACATTGATAGCGATCGCTTACTAATAGCGCAAATTCAGCTTCATTCCTGCCGTGTAATTTACTCAAACGGGCAACAGCTAAAATTTCATGAGTTCCAGTTTCAGGGTTTTCATAATCAGCGACGAGGGCCATTTCGCGATCGTAATCAATAAAGCAGAGACGAGTCAATCGTTCGTGAGCAATACGCTGACTAAGTTTGATTAAATGGAAATAGCGCAAATAAACGCTTTGCTCAGATAGAGTTTTGTGGAATTGGATCATCAATGGCTCATCTTCTGGACGAATCGGACGAATGGTAATGGAAGTACCGTTCTTCATCGTCCAGGGAGTCACATATTGGTTGGGATAAGGACGAATCGCTAATTTTGGTAATTGGGTTTCATCAATGTCTGATTCGTGTAAGATAATCCGAGCATCGAGAGCCAGCAATTGTTCTGAACTTGCCAATAGAGGATTAATGTCAATTTCTTTAATCCCACGTTGTTCTACCACCAGTTGACTAAACTGCACCATCAGTTGTTCGAGGCCCGCTAAATCAACAGCCTTGCGTCCTCGCACGCCTTTTAATGCTGTATAAATCGCGGTTTGTTCCATCATCCGGCGTGCCAGAGTGGTATTAAGAGGTGGTAGAGCGATCGCCCGATCTTGAAATATCTCTACTAATTGTCCGCCAGTTCCAAACAGCAATACTGGGCCAAACTGTGGATCGAGATTACTACCAATAATCAGTTCGTATCCCTCGCGCTTAATCATCGGCTGGACAGTAACGCCGAGGAAGTCGGAATCGGAGGAGGTAGAGGAGTTTGAATATCGGGAAGAAACAGCGTTATAAATAGCTTGGTAAGCCTGTCTGACTGCGTTTTCATCATTCAAATTTAACTGTACTCCGCCCACATCTGTTTTATGGGTGATAGTTTTAGAGAACAGTTTGAGAACTACAGGATACCCGATCGCATTTGCGCGTTCAACGGCTTGCTCTTCAGTTGTCGCAATTACAGTTTCAACAGTGGGAATGCCATAAGCGGCTAGAATCTGCTTAGATTCTACTTCAGTCAGAATCGTTCGCCCTTCTTGATGAGCAGCATTAATTATTTCTTCAGCCTGTGTGCGACTGGAACCATGTTCTCCAAAGGCAGTGGGTAAAATTGGAGTTTCGTAGATTCCTTGTAGATTGTAGCTCGATCGCCACATATAACTAAATACCTGCACGGCTGCATCTGGATAGGGATAGGTGGGAATCCCAGCTTGATTTAGCAATAACTCACCCTCTGATACCTCGCTTCCACCCATCCAACTAGCAATTATGGGCTTACCTGAGAGTTTGGCGTAAGGTTTTAGCTGTTCTGCGGTTTGAGTGGGATCGGTCATTGCCTGGGGTGTGAGAATGACTAGGAGTCCATCACTGTCAGGATCGTTGGCTACAACTTCCAGGGTTTTAGCGTAGCGTTTGGGATCGGCATCTCCTAAGATATCGATCGGGTTGTGATGGCTCCAGTGAACGGGTAGGATAGCATCAAGTTCTGCGATCGCTTCCGTCGATAATTCTGTCAGTTGACCTCCGGTGGCAATCAGCGCATCTGTTGCCAATACACCAGGGCCTCCAGCATTAGTAATGATGGTTAGGTTCGGGCCTTTAGGACGAGGCTGTTTTGCCAGCACTTCTGTCATATCAAATAAATCCGCGATCGTATTTACCCGCAATACGCCGCAACGTCGGAAAGCAGCATCAAGAACTGCATCGCTGCCAGTTAGGGCTCCCGTGTGGGAAGCCGCAGCCTTAGAAGCCGCTTCCGTATGACCCGGTTTTAAAACAATAATCGGCTTAGTTAATGCTACCTCGCGGGCAGCAGATAGAAAGGAACGGGCATCCCCGATCGATTCCATATAAATTGCAATGCTTTCAGTATGGGGATCGTCACCGAGATAATCAATTAAATCTCCCCAATTTACATCCAGCATGGAACCGATGGAAACAAAGGCGCTGAAACCCACATTTTCCCGGCGACTCCAATCTAAAATTGCGGTACACAAGGCCCCACTTTGGCTGATAAAACCGACCTTTCCCGGACGGGCCATGCCATTAGCAAAGGTGGCATTGAGTCCAGTAATTGGGTTCATTACACCTAAACAATTGGGCCCAATCAGCCGCATTTGACTTTGACGCACCTGTTCTAATAGCTGGTGTTCTAGTTCAATACCTGCTGTTCCGGCCTCTTTAAAGCCAGCCGAAAGCACGATCGCACCTTTAACTCCTGCGGCAATACATTCGCGAACGATCCCTGGGACTGTGGGTGCAGGAGTCGCGATCGCGACTAAATCTATTGGTTCTGAAATTGCCGCAATTGTGGGATAAGCTTTGATACCCAAAACACTAGATCGTTGAGGGTTTACAGGAAAAACTGTTCCACCAAATGAATTGCTAATCAAGTTCCAGAGTAGGGTTCTTCCTACACTACCAGGTCTTTCTGTAGCTCCAATAACAGCGATGTTTTTGGGTGTAAAAATAGCGTCTAATGGACGATATTCGGAGCGCAAGATGTCGTATGCACGTTCGCGCAGGATCTCTTGGGAATCATGGGCGACAGATATTGATTCTAATTGGGATGTTGTTTTCATGATTGTAAATTTCTTCAAAAGGGAAACGTATCGTCTAAGGTCAAGGAAGAAATTTTTGTGGCTGTCTTCTACCTTGAAATCACTAATTAAATTATAAGCTATTAGGCATTTAAAACTGTGTTATCTGTAACCGTTACCTCAACTTTCTAACATCCTTATAACCTCTCCTTAACTTCTCACATCTCCCTAGCCTCTCCTCTAAGGATAAAGGAAAGGAATGATTTTTTTGGGTGGGAAAAGGAATAAATTTGTTAGGAGTATGGAAGGAATATGTAGATGAATGAATCTCCTAATGAAATGCGTAAAAGCTTAGTGGAGAGAAATCTTGCTGAATATCTTGGTTGGGAATTACCTAACTTTAACTATTATAGGAATTACGCTCATGGATCTAGAAACCGGGTTTTTGAGAGAATCGTGGATAAGGGCGAAGTATTTTCGTAAAAAACCCGGTTTCTTTGGTTGGTGCGTAAGTCCTGTATTAGTAACCTCCGTTAGGAGCATAAACTCCAATTCTATTAATCTATAACTTTCTCTGAAACATTCTACAACCTGATTACATTCTACAACCTGATTTAAGTATGACACTTGGGAAAGTCTTATTACTGAAAAATTAGCTGTGACCTCTCCCCCCTCGCCCCCCTCCCCCTTCAAGGGGAGGGGGAAATTTCTTTTTTTCTTCTCTTTCTTTCTTTTTTCTTCTCTTTCTTTCTTTCTTTCTTTCTCTCCATTCCCTCGTAGGGAAGGGGACTGGGGTTAGGTCTTTTTCAAACATAGAATATTCCCATTCCATCGTTATTGGCATGGGAATATCAAGCTTTCGCTATGCAACTGGAGTAGGCAGAACTTCCGAAGGTTCCAAATCGAAAAACTCGACCTTTGTACTATTACCAAAGTAAGCTAGAAGGTACAACTCTTTCAGGTCACTAATCAGCGGATAGCGGGGATTTGCGCCTGTACATTGATCGTCAAAAGCTTGTTCAGCCATGAGTTCAACTTTGTCGTAAAATGTGCGATCGTCTCCGCCTAAAGTTTCGCGAATCGTAGCAGGAATTTCTATTTCCTGCTTTAATTGTTCCACTGCTGCCACCAGTTTTTCAACTTTCTCATCTGGGGAATTGCCACCCAGTTTTAAATAATCCGCAATCTCAGCATACCGCTCTTTAGCGTGAGGGTATTTGTATTGTGGAAAGATGGCTTGTTTGAAGGGCACATCTGTGGCATTGTAACGAATTACATGAGAAATCATCAAGGCATTCGCTAATCCATGCGGTACGTGGAAAGTAGACCCTAATTTATGCGCCATTGAGTGACAGATGCCTAAGAAAGCGTTGGCAAAGGCCATACCTGCGATCGTTGCTGCATAATGTATTTTTTCCCGTGCTTCTGGATTGTGGGCACCGTTATGGTAAGAACGGGGTAAATACTTGAATATCAGTGCGATCGCTTCTAGTGCTAAGCCTTCAGTAAACTCTGTAGCTAGTACGGAAACGTAAGATTCTAAGGCGTGAGTTAAGGCATCAATCCCACCATAAGCGGTGAGTTTTTTGGGCATACTTAACACTAATTCGGGATCGACGATCGCCATATTCGGTGTGAGTGCATAATCCGCCAGTGGGTATTTGATCCCGGCTTGTTCGTCTGTCACCACTGCAAAAGGTGTCACTTCTGACCCCGTACCAGAGGTAGTAGGAATCGCCACTAGGATCGCTTTTTTACCGAGGGCCGGTAGCTCATAAACCCGCTTGCGGATGTCCATAAATCGCATCGCTAACCCCTCAAATTCTACCTCTGGATGCTCGTACATCAACCACATTACTTTAGCTGCATCCATTGGGGAACCACCACCGATCGCAATAATTACATCGGGTTGATAGCTATTGAGTAAATCCAATCCTTTTGTAACATTGGCAAGAGTTGGATCGGGCTCAACTTCGTGGAAAATATCATGCTTCACCCCCATGTCATCTAAAATCGTGGTGATTTTTTCGACTAATCCCAAATCGAATAGTGGTTTATCGGTGACGATGAATGCTCGTTTTTTGTCGGCTAATTCCCGCAAGGCGACAGGAAGACAACCAGATTTAAAGTAAACTTTGGGTGGTACTCGGAACCAGAGCATATTTTCTCGCCGCTCTGATACTGTTTTAACATTGAGCAAATGATGAGGAGTAACGTTCTCGGAAATGTTGTTACCGCCCCAAGTGCCGCAACCGAGTGTTAAAGACGGGTCTAGTTTGAAGTTGTAGAGGTCTCCGATCGCACCTTGAGAGGAGGGGGTATTAATCAATACTCGTGAGGTTTTAACGGTGTTTTTGAAGTAGCTAATATCATCCAATTTTTCAGGATTGATATACAAAACTGCCGTATGTCCCTGTCCGCCAAACTCGACTAATCGTCCGGCTTTATCCACTCCATCCTTGAAACTACTTGCCCGATACATTGCTAAAATTGGAGACAGTTTTTCATAGGAGAATGGTTCATTTGTGCCAATTTCTTCGACTTCTCCAATCAAAACTTTGGGCAATGTGCAGGGTACGGGATTGTGGCTTTCGGTTTCTGCACGGTTCTTACTTTGGAACTCTAAACAGACTAACCCAATTTGTGCAAGTTGCGCGATCGCACCCACTGATTGCCCGACAATTGCGGGATTGATATGACCATCTTTCAGCAGAATTTTACTTACTTTTTCCTTATCTTCTGGTGTTAGGAAGTAAGCGCCTCGCTCCATAAATTCTTGCTTCACTTGGTCGTAGATGGTATCAAGAACAATCACCGATTGTTCGGAAGCACAAATCATACCATTGTCAAAGGTTTTGCTGATTAAAATCGAACTGACAGCGGTTTGAATGTCGGCCGTTGTATCAATTACCGCCGGAGTATTACCTGCACCAACACCTAAAGATGGATGACCAGATGAATAGGCGGCTTTGACCATTCCGGGCCCTCCGGTTGCCAAAATCAGCTTGATATTGGGATGCTGCATTAAGGCTTGAGATAGTTCGACAGTGGGTTCGTCAATCCAGCCGATAATGTTTTCTGGTGCTCCGGCTGCGATCGCGGCTTCTAGCACAATCTTAGCGGCTTCCATTGTGCTACGCTTGGCTCGTGGGTGAGGAGAGAAAATAATTGCATTGCGCGTTTTCAATGCAATTAAAGCTTTAAAAATAGTAGTTGAAGTGGGATTGGTGACGGGAACAATGCCAGCTAATACTCCCATTGGTTCCGCGATTTTTTGAATCCCAAAGGATTTATCTTCTTCAATTAAGCCACAGGTGCGCTCGTGTTTATATTTGTTGTAAATGAATTCTGAGGCGAAGTGATTTTTAATCACTTTATCTTCAATAGAACCCATTCCTGTCTCTGTAACTGCCAATTTTGCTAACTGAATGCGTTGAGTATTGGCGGCTATTGCGGCTTTCTTGAAGATGGTATCGACTTGTTCCTGAGAGTAAGTTGCATACTTTTCTTGAGCAGCTTTTACTTGTTGAATTAGTGTTTCGAGTTCTTGGAGATTAGTGACAACCAATTGCATAAGTACCTTCCTATTTGGTTAGCTTTTAAACAGCCTTAATTCCACGACTTCTGAAAATCTCTAGCGTTTGTTGGATCAACTCTGGTGTGGGAGATTCAGTATCTTTGAGTTGATAGTCGTAGCCCAAATTTTCCCACTTGTATTCGCCCATTTTGTGAAATGGTAAAACTTCTAATTTCTCGATATTTTTTAGGCTGGCAACAAAGTCTGCTAGCCCTTCGACGTTGTGGGGATCGCTACTTAAACCTGGCACGAGAACAAACCGAATCCAAGTCGGTTTATTGATTTCACTCAAATATTTTGCCAGAATTAATGTTGGTTCGAGCTCGACACTGGTAATTTTCCGATACGTTGCAGGATCGAAAGATTTAATATCGAGTAAAACGAGATCGGTAAATTCTAAAACTGGCTTAGCTACCTTCAACTCGCAGTATCCAGAGGTGTCTAATGCCGTATGAATTCCTAATGCTCGACAACGTTTAAAAATTTCTGTGACGAAGTGAGGTTGAAATAATGCCTCACCTCCACTAATGGTAACACCACCGCCAGAAGAATTCATGTAAGATTTGTATTTCTGAATTTCTTCTATTAGTTCATCAACGCTGACCTTTTTACCGTTTTCTAGATATCGGCAATCTGGATTAGAACAGTAAAGACAACGTAGGGGACAGCCTGATGTGAAGATAATAAACCGAATACCGGGGCCATCAACGGTTCCACAGGTTTCGATTGAGTGGATGTAACCAAAAACAGATGTAGAAACTGACATGGTTGCTGCTTCCTCTTGTTGGATTCCTCAACCTTTAAATTTATTATACGCTAAAGAGTTTGGGGAAGTTGTGAGGAGAGTGGTAGGGAGGGGGTTTGAATGTTATGATTCGTTGATAAGGTAGGCGGGGAATAGGCTATAACTTCGTGCTAGCTTAACTTTGAGGGTTTACAGATAGCCTGGTTAAATTGTGTTGTTACTTGTTTGAGATTGCTCAATTTGCTGCTGATGAATCAAGATAGGTAAACAACAAAGCCTTAATGTGAGCCACCATGTGTCAATAGTCCGGACAGTTTTTAAGCAGCCAGAGTACCATAAGACAAGACTGAGGGGAGGTTAGGATGATTTAAAATCAAGTCCTTAATGTTCATAAGGCAGTCTGTTAAGCTCAGTTTTTTTAAGCTTAACCTAAAGAGTGTCTTTTTTTCTGCCTTTGAGATTCAAATTTTACTTACTTTTTTGTGGACGGGCGATCGCGTCTCTACTCCAAAACTGTCCGGAGTATTGATGTGTAAGACATTAATGGACTCATAAACTCACTTGATTCTGGCTTAATTGCAGCGCTAGTTACGGCTGCCAGAATTTCAAAAACAGCTTGACTTTGACACGGATAGATAGTCTTTCCAGAAGTGATCCACCGACAGCCTAAATAGCATAAAAACTAAATTATGCACCAAATTTTTCATATCCCCATAAACGGGAATATACGGAAATTCTCAATACATCACCTGATTTAGTGATGATACCCAGAAACTTTCCGTATATCTCCCGCCAATTAATTAAGTAACTAAAGTGTCACCTAACTCCATTGACTTAGAAGCGATCGTGGAACGTCCGCTTAATCACATCCAACTGCTGTTCTCTAGTTAACTTAATAAAGTTCACAGCATAACCAGAGACTCGAATTGTCAATTGTGGATATAATTCAGGATGATCCATCGCATCCAACAACATTTCTCGATTTAAGACATTCACATTGATATGATGTCCGCCATCGTGGAAATAACCATCTAACATCCCCACCAGATTTGTAAACCGCTCGTCCTCTGTTTTACCCAAGGCTCCTGGTACAATCGAAAATGTGTTCGAGATACCATCTTGTGCGTAAGCGTAAGGCAATTTAGCAACAGAGGCAAGAGATGCGATCGCACCCTTAGTATCCCGTCCGTGCATTGGATTTGCACCCGGTGCAAAGGGTTCGCCTGCTTTCCGTCCATCCGGTGTATTACCCGTTTTCTTACCATAAACCACGTTAGAAGTGATGGTGAGTACCGATTGTGTGGGAACAGCATTGCGATAAGTCTTGTACTTCTTCAGCTTGCTCATAAAGGTTTTCACGAGCTCGACTGCAATTAAATCTACGCGATCGTCATTATTACCGTACTTAGGAAAATCACCTTCGATTTGATAATCAACGGCTAATCCATTTTCGTTACGCAAGACTTTCACCTTGGCATATTTGATCGCCGAGAGTGAATCTGCTACAACTGACAACCCAGCAATACCACAGGCCATCGTGCGGAAAACATCGCGATCGTGCAATGCCATTTCTAACCGCTCATAGCAATACTTATCATGGCTACAGTGAATAACGTTCAGCGTATTGATGTAAGCTTTTGCTAACCAGTTCATCATCAAATCGAACTTCTGCATTACTTCGTCATAACTCAGATATTCGGAAGTAACGGGTGCGTAGGCAAGGGCAATTTGTTCGCCCGATTTTTCATCTTTACCGCCATTAATCGCATATAGCAAGCATTTTGCTAAGTTAACCCGTGCGCCGAAGAACTGCATTTGTTTGCCAATTCGCATCGCGGAAACACAGCAAGCGATCGCGTAATCATCTCCCCAATAGGGACGCATCAGATCGTCGCTTTCATATTGAATCGAACTCGTTTCTGTAGAAACTTTTGCACAGTAGTGCTTAAATGCTGCCGGTAATCGTTCTGACCACAATACCGTCAAGTTTGGTTCAGGTGCCGATCCCAGAGTAAATAGCGTGTTAAGAACGCGGAAACTGGTCTTTGTGACCAAGGGACGACCATCTTCACCCATACCCCCTATACACTCAGTCACCCAAGTCGGATCTCCAGAAAACAAATCGTTATAATCAGGAGTTCGTAAAAAGCGAACCATTCGCAATTTCATTACAAAATGGTCGATTAGTTCCTGAAGTTCCGATTCAGTAGTTGTGTTATTCTTCAGATCGCGCTCAAAGTAGATATCTAGGAAAGTCGAGACTCGTCCCAGCGACATTGCAGCGCCATTTTGCTCTTTTACTGCTCCCAGATAGCCCAAATAAAGCCACTGCACGGCTTCCTTCGCATTCATGGCTGGGCGACCAATATCAAAGCTATAGCTTGCTGCCATTGTCTTTAACTCAAACAAGGCTTTGATTTGTTCGTTAATCTCTTCTCGCAGCCGAATGATATCAACATCAATGCTATCAACTTCGAGAGATTCCAGTTGATTTTTCTTATCGTCAATCAGGCGATCGCATCCATACAACGGTACTCGACGATAATCGCCAATAATACGTCCTCGCCCGTAAGCATCGGGCAATCCGGTAATGATACCAGAGTGACGAGCTAACCGCATTTCGCGAGTGTAGCCATCAAATACACCATCATTATGAGTTTTACGATATTTGGTAAAAATTTCCTCAGTAGCAGGATCGAGCTTATAACTATAGGCTTCTAGCCCAGCTTTTACTACACGAATCCCACCAAAGGGCATAATTGCTCGTTTCAAAGGTTTCTCAGTCTGCAAGCCGACAATCTGTTCTAAGTTTTGGTCGATGTACCCTGGCTTGTGAGCTGTAATTGTAGAAACGACAGCCGTATCTGCATCTAATATTCCTTTTTCTCGCTCTTGAGCCATTAACAGAGTTACTTGGTTCCAGAGCATTTTCGTTCTTGCTGTTGCACCAGCTAGAAACGATTCATTCCCTTCATAGGGTTTATAATTCTTTTGGATGAAGTCACGTACATCTATTTCCTTCATCCAATTGCCTGAATTAAATTCTTGCCATTGTTCAAACATATTCTTATGTGCCTCCTGGCTTGAGTAGGTGATGAGAATTAAGCCATGAGTCTCAAGACATCAGGTTTCAAGGTGGCGTATAACATCTGAAGATAGTTTAGTCACTAGAACCCTGTTTCTCGTCTCGAATCTATTGTAAAAAAAGAATTTGAGGAACCTGTGAGGAAAGATCGCCGATAACTAGGGGAAGAAGGGGCTAGGGGCTAGGGACTAGGGGCTAGGGGAAGAAGGGGCTAGGGGCTACGATGCTCAGGACTAGGGGAAGAAGGGGAAGAAGGGGCTAGGGGCTAGGGGCTAGGGACTAGGGGAAGAAGGGGAAGAAGGGTAGGGCTGTTTCATTCTCGGAAAAACCGCGATTTTGTAGGGTAGTGCCCCCGTGCCTACCCATCACCAACCATCAAATGAGGGTTTCAGACTCTGGGCGGGCAGCCAATCGGCACCGCCCCTACCGAGAATGAAACAGCCCTGGGGGAAGAAGGGGCTATAGCAACCGCCAAGGCGGTTAGGACATAATTATTGCTTCCACCCTTACTACCTTCTACCTTCTGCCTCCTGTCTCCTGCCTCCTCTTAGGGATTCCCTTGACAGATTGCGGTTTTATTTGTTAACTTAATCATAGTCGGTATGAGTACGTTTTATTGAAGCTGTTTATTTTTTATCAACTGCTATGGTTAAGATTGTTGGGATTGGCGGAAGTTTGCGAGCTGGCTCCCATAGCCAGATGGCTTTGAATGCGGCAAGCGATCGCGCGACGGCATTGGGCGCAGAAGTGGAGATA
Source organism: Kamptonema sp. PCC 6506 (assembly GCF_000180455.1). Lineage (NCBI taxonomy): Bacteria > Bacillati > Cyanobacteriota > Cyanophyceae > Oscillatoriales > Microcoleaceae > Kamptonema > Kamptonema sp. PCC 6506. Next base: position 4,534 of record NZ_CACA01000347.1, on the reverse strand, counting down.
TTGGATTTGCGATCGCTGAATCTCCCTTTTTGCAACGGCGAGGATAACTATCCTGACTACCCGGATGTAGAGCGGTTGCGGAATGCCGTTAAGCAGGCTGATGGTTTGATTTTGGCAACACCGGAGTATCACGGTAGCGTTAGCGGCGTGATTAAAAATGCGCTGGATTTATTGAGTTTTGAGCATTTGGACGGGAAAGTTGCGGGTGCAATCAGTGTTTTGGGCGGTCAGTCCAATAACAATGCTCTTAACGATCTGCGGGTAATTTTGAGATGGGTACACTGTTGGGTAATACCCGAACAGGTCGCGATCGGTCAAGCTTGGAAAGTTTTTAGTCCTGATGGCAAATTGTTGGATGAGAAGCTATCTCAACGCTTCGATCAATTCACCCAGAGTTTAGTAGAAAATACTCGCAAATTGCGGGGAGTTTCGTAGGATCGGGGCGGGTCATACCCGCCTGATATAGAAAAGCTAAATTATTGCAGGAATAGCTATACTTGCTTGCGTTGCTTTCAATGAAGAGTTCGGTGGCACGAGCGATCGCTTAAACTTAGCCCCGCAGGATAAATGTGTCTGGGGGTCATTAATTTGATGGTAAATTCTGTACAGTGAAGGAGTTACATAAATATCCTCCGGCTTTTTGTCCGAAGGAGTATAAGCACTTCCATAAAACATGGCTTTCTCTTCGATTATTCGTACCATTGGGCGATCGCAACTAGCAGCAGAACTCCTCACCCAACTAAAACGGCACCGGTGTTTGCAACTTTCCGGTGTCGCCCGTTTGCCCAAAGGTTTGACAGTTTCAGCTCTAGCACAGCAAGAAGGGCGAAATTTACTTGTAGTAGCGGCAACTTTAGAGGAAGCAGGGCGCTGGGCCTCTCAACTTGAGACGATGGGTTGGCAAGCTGTTCACTGTTACCCGACTTCGGAGGCATCCCCTTACGAGGTATCTTACTCCGAGCAAAGTGAAATGACCTGGGGGCAAATGCAGGTTTTAGCGGATCTGCTGAGTGGGGAATTGGGAGCTCTTGAGCAGGGGGGCGGAGGGGCAGAGGGACAGGGGGGCGGAGGAGCAGAGGGGCAGGGGAGCGGAGGAGCAGAGGGGCAGGGGAGCGGAGGGGCAGAGGAGAGAGTTCCGTCTTCTATCTCCCCATCTCCCCTGCTCCCCCGCTCCCCCGCTCCCTCCCGCTCTTCCCCTTCGATCGCCATTGTCGCTACAGAAAGGGCTTTGCAGCCTCATTTACCGCCTGTATTGGCTTTTAAACCATTTTGCCTGAAATTAAAGCGGGGTATGAGTTGGGATTCTAGGGCAGTTGACCTGAAACTGGCTATGATGGGATACGATCGCGTTTCTCTGGTGGAAATGGAGGGACAGTGGAGCAGGCGCGGCGATATTGTTGATGTCTATCCAGTGGCGGCGGAGTTGCCAGTGCGGTTGGAGTGGTTTGGGGATGAGTTGGAACAAATGCGGGAATTTGACCCATCTACCCAGCGATCGCTTGACAAAATTAATCAGTTGGTTTTGACTCCTACGGATTTTAGCCCAATTATTGCTGCTGCTCTTCAAGCTAGCGGCGAGGGGGAAGGGGAAGGGGAAGGGGAAGGGGAAGGGGAAAAGTTATCTTCTAAAGTGCCGCGAAGGTTGTTGGGTAAGGCTTTTGAGCAGCCAGCTTGTTTGTTGGATTATTTGCCTGAGAATACGTTAGTGGCTATTGATGAACCAGGTCAATGCCAAGCTCATAGCGATCGCTGGTTTGAAGTAGCCCAAGAACATTGGAGAATTGAGAATGAAAATTTGGAATTACCCAAAATTCACCGCTCTTTTGCTGATTCTTTGGCAAATGTCGAAGTATTCGATCGCATTTCCCTCACAGAATTAGCAGAAGATGCTTCAGCTCAAAAGTCAAAAACGCCCAGCGTTGGGAGTGCAACGAAGCAATCTCAAAGCTCTATTAATTTAGCCAGTCGTCCCGTACCGGTGATGCCGCACCAATACGCGAAACTGGCAGAAATGGTCAGACAAGAGCGCGATCGCGGCTTTTCTATTTTTCTAGTTTCAGCTCAACCTAGCCGTTCTGTTTCTCTGCTATCAGAGCATGACTGTCCCTCTCAATTCATCCCCAATCCTCGCGACTATTTAGCGATTGACAAACTACAAGCCCAACACTTGCCGATCGCCTTAAAATACAGCGGAGTTGCCGAGTTAGAAGGTTTTATTCTCCCTACTTTCCGGTTAGTTGTTGTCACCGATCGTGAATTTTACGGTCAACACTCCCTAGCTACTTTTAGCTATATCCGCAAGCGGCGGCGTGCGGCTTCTAAACAAGTTGATCCTAATAAACTTAGTGCTAATGATTATGTAGTTCATCGACAGCATGGAATTGGCAGATTCCTGAGATTGGAAAGCCTGACAATTAATCAAGAAACTCGCGAATATTTGGTGATTCAATATGGAGACGGGACGCTGAGAATAGCGGCCGACCAATTGGGCGCACTATCTAGGTTTCGGACGGTGGGCGATCGCGCTCCTGAACTCAACAAACTTAGCGCTCAAACTTGGGAAAAAACTAAGGCAAAAGTCCGCAAATCGATTAAAAAATTAGCGGTAGATTTGCTGAATCTTTACGCGAAAAGAGCGCAGCAAGTAGGTTTTGCTTTCCCGCCAGATATGCCTTGGCAACAGGAATTAGAGGATTCTTTTCCCTATCAACCTACTCCCGATCAGTTGAAGGCGACTCAAGATGTGAAACGCGATATGGAAGGCGATCGCCCGATGGATCGCCTGGTCTGTGGTGATGTTGGTTTTGGCAAAACGGAAGTGGCGATCCGCGCAATTTTTAAGGCGATTACTGCTGGCAAACAGGTAGCAATGTTAGCGCCAACAACGATTTTAACTCAACAACATTATCACACTCTCAAAGAACGTTTTGCACCTTATCCGATTGAAGTTGGTTTACTAAATCGTTTCCGTACTGAAACTGAACGCCGGGAGCTTCAAAGGCGCTTGGCCAGTGGTGAATTAGATGTAGTTGTGGGAACTCAATCTATTTTAAGCAAGGGAGTTAAGTTTAAAGATTTAGGCTTAATGGTGGTGGATGAAGAACAGCGATTTGGAGTTAAGCAAAAAGAAGCTATCAAAGCGTTGAAAACGATGGTGGATGTGTTAACACTCACCGCAACTCCGATTCCTCGAACTTTATATATGTCACTTTCTGGGATTCGGGAAATGAGTATAATTGCGACACCACCGCCTACCCGCCGCCCAATTCAAACCCATTTAGCTGCTTACGATCCAGAGGTAGTAAGAACTGCAATTCGCCAAGAATTGGATCGGGGGGGTCAGGTGTTTTATGTAGTACCCCGGATTGAGGGAATTGATGATTTAGCAGCACAATTGGGGGTGATGGTTCCGGGGGCAAAAATTGCGATCGCGCATGGTCAAATGGATGCTTCGGAACTGGAAGCGATTATGCTGGCTTTTAGTGCTGCGGATTTCGATATCCTCGTTTGTACGACAATTATTGAATCAGGTTTGGATATTCCCCGCGTCAACACAATTTTGATTGAAGACGCACAAAGATTTGGTTTAGCTCAACTTTACCAATTACGAGGTCGCGTGGGACGGGCGGGGGTACAGGCCCACGCTTGGCTATTTTATCCCAATCAAAATCGCCTTACAGATGAAGCACGTCAGCGGTTGAGAGCGATTCAAGAATTCGCACAATTGGGATCGGGGTATCAATTGGCAATTCGAGATTTGGAAATTCGCGGTGCTGGTGATATTTTGGGAGCGGAACAGTCCGGTCAAATGGACGCGATCGGTTTTGATTTGTACGCACAGATGTTAGAAGAGGCGATTCGCGAAATTAAGGGCCAGGAAATCCCGCAGGTAGAAGATACGCAAATAGATTTGACCTTAACGGCGTTTATTCCGGCGGATTATATCACAGATTTGGATCAAAAGATGAGCGCTTATCGCTCTGTAGCATCTGCTAGTACACTAGAAGAGTTGAGTCAAATAGAGGCGGCGTGGTGCGATCGCTACGGCCCGATTCCTAAACCTGCTCAGCAATTAATTCGAGTAGTTCAATTGAAACAATTAGCAATGAAAATTGGCTTTTCGCGGATTAAACCGGAGAATAAGCAACACATTGTTTTAGAAACGCCAATGGAGGAACCGGGTTGGAATTTACTTAAAGCAAATCTACCGGATCATCTTCACGCTCGTTTTGTTTACAGCAAGGGGAAAGTTACTATCCGAGGGATGGGGGTTTTAACTGCTGATAAACAATTAGATCATTTAATTGATTGGTTGGGTAAGATGCAGGGAGCTTTATCAGAAGCAACAATTTAAGGTGTAGATCGAAATTCCCGGAGTAGGGAGTTGGGATTGTGAAGTTAATTATAATGGCTAATTGCTAATTGCTAATGGCTAATTGCTAATTGCTAATGGGTAATGGGTAATTGGTAATTGCTAATTCAGGACTTTGGCACCCAACTAAAGAAACCGGGTTTTTTTACGAAAATACTTCGC
>NZ_CACA01000348.1:0-89619 GCF_000180455.1 Kamptonema sp. PCC 6506 | reverse complement strand
GAATTCTTGAAAGAGGCGAGCGCCACCTTACAAGTTATAACGTTTATTTATATTCACCTACTTACCAGTTTTCAGTTAACAGTTAACAGTCAACAGTTAACAGTTAACAGTTAACAGTTAACTGAAAACCGCTATAGTAAAGATAAATATGACTGACTAAGCAAGAGAGACTTCCGTGCAACCATACACCCCCTTATCCATCGAGCAAAAATGGCAGAAGGCTTGGACTGAACAAGGCTTAGACAAAACGCCAGAAACCTCAGACAAACCTAAATTTTATGCCCTGTCCATGTTTCCGTACCCATCTGGCAATCTGCACATGGGTCACGTCCGCAACTACACGATTACCGACGTAATTGCCAGACTCAAGCGGATGCAAGGCTATCGCGTGCTCCATCCGATGGGGTGGGATGCCTTTGGGCTTCCCGCAGAGAACGCCGCGATCGAGCGACGCATTCCCCCTGAAAAGTGGACATATCAAAACATTGCTCAGATGAGATATCAATTGCAACAACTCGGCTTTTCTATTGACTGGAGCCGAGAAGTTGCGACCTGTTCTCCTAATTATTATCGTTGGACGCAATGGCTGTTTTTACAATTTTTTAAAGCGGGATTAGCTTATCAAAAAGAAGCAGCCGTGAACTGGGACCCAATCGACCAGACAGTATTAGCAAATGAACAAGTTGATAGTGAGGGGCGTTCTTGGCGTTCTGGTGCAATAGTCGAGCGCAAAATGTTGCGCCAGTGGTTCTTAAAAATTACTGACTATGCCGAACAACTATTAAATGACCTGGATAAATTATCAGGTTGGCCGGAAAGAGTTAAGTTAATGCAAGCTAACTGGATTGGCAAATCTGTAGGCGCTTATTTAGAATTTCCTATTGTGGGAATGGATGAAAAAATAGGCGTATTTACTACTCGACCCGATACGGTTTATGGTGTTACTTACATTGTCCTCGCACCGGAACATCCTTTAACAAAGAAAGTAACAACAACTGAAAGAATGACTGCTGTAGAAGCCTTTATTAAAGAAGTTTCTACCCAAAGTGAATTAGACCGGACAGCCGAAGATAAGCCCAAGCGCGGTATTCCCACTGGTGGCAAAGTAATTAATCCTTTTACAAATGAGGAAATACCCATTTGGATTGCTGATTATGTCCTGTTTGAATACGGCACTGGGGCAGTTATGGGCGTACCTGCTCACGATACGCGGGATTTTGTATTTGCTAATCAAAATCAGTTGCCCATTAAAGTTGTAATTGTCGATGATGATGAACTTCCACTAACAGCAGCTTATACTGAACCTGGAATTATGATTAATTCTGGTGAGTTTAATGGTATGGCTTCAACTAAGGGGAAAGAAGCTATTATTCGCCACGCCGAAAATCAAGGTTATGGCAAAGCGCGAGTACAATATCGCTTGCGAGATTGGTTAATTTCTCGTCAACGTTATTGGGGAGCACCCATTCCAGTAATTCATTGTCCTCAGTGCGGAAGTGTCTCTGTACCTGATGAAGATTTGCCTGTATTATTGCCAGAAAATGTGAAATTTACAGGGCGCGGCGGTTCGCCTTTAGCACATTTAGAAGATTGGGTAAATGTGCCTTGTCCTAGTTGCGGAACGCCTGCAAAGCGGGAGACTGACACGATGGATACCTTTATTGATTCTTCCTGGTATTTCTTGCGTTTTCCCGATGCCAATAATGAGGAAAGCGTGTTTGATTCGGCAAAGACAAATGACTGGATGCCGATAGATCAATATGTAGGAGGAATCGAACACGCGATTTTACACTTATTGTATTCGCGCTTCTTTACCAAGGTATTGCGAGACTGCGGTTTGATCGATTTTGACGAACCATTCCAGCGGCTATTAACTCAAGGGATGGTACAGGGAATTACGTATAAAAATCCCGTGACTAAGAAATACGTTCCCTCAGCAAACATAGACTCTACTAATCCTAAAGATCCGCAGACCGGCGAAGCCTTGGAAGTCTTTTATGAAAAGATGTCCAAATCGAAATATAATGGTGTTGACCCCTTGGAAGTAATGGCTAAATATGGGGCAGATACGGCGCGAATGTTTATTTTATTTAAAGCGCCACCAGAGAAAGATTTGGAGTGGGATGATGCTGATGTTGAAGGGCAATTTCGCTTTTTAAATCGCGTTTGGCGGTTGGTAACGGAGTTTGGTGCTACTCTTCCCAATTCTGTTGGTAAACAGGAGGAAGTTCCTACCTCTTTGAGCAAAGTTGAGAAGGATTTACGGCGGGCAATTCACACGGCAATTAAGGAAGTAACGGAGGATTTAGAGGGGGATTATCAATTTAATACGGCTGTCTCTGAAATGATGAAGCTCAGTAATGCAATTAGCGATTCTACTTGCAAAGACTCGCCAATTTATGCTGAAGGTATGAGAACGCTAATTTTGCTCTTAGCACCTTTTGCGCCGCATATTGCTGAGGAGTTATGGCAGATTATTGGCAATAGTGAATCTGTACATCATCAAACTTGGCCTGTTGCGGATCTCTCTGCTTTAATTGCTGATGAAATTACTCTGGTGATTCAAATTATGGGCAAGACTCGCGGCACAATTCAAGTTCCTGCTACTACTGATAAGGATGCTTTAGAAAAGTATGCTCGTGAGTCGGAGGTTGCACAGCGTTACCTTGAAGGTAAGGAGATTAAAAAAGTGATTGTGGTTCCAGGAAAGTTGGTTAATTTTGTTGTAGCTTAAACTGTTCGTTTTGCTAATAGTCAGTTTTTGTAATTGGTAATTGGTAATTACTCTGCGACTAAAGAAACCGGGTTTTTTGCCGAGTCTATGGGTTATAACGAAGTATTTTCGTAAAAAACCCGGTTTCTGGGCCCTATGCAAAGAGCTAATTCTAACTCTTTCTTTCCGGGAAAAGTTGACAGGCTCTTTCCGTTGGCTTATTAACAAAGTCTAATTGAGACGTTACAAATCGATCCATCCAATTTTCCAAATAAGCACGATTAGCCTTTTGTTCCTCCGCATCAGAAGTATCAATCGGATAAGGTGCTAATCCTAAAATTGCGGCTGTTGTTACGCAAAACATTGACTTCTGAAAACTCTGACAAATTTGCACCCGCAAATCATCTTCACCCCGACAACTCATGCGATAAATTTCGTGCAAATACTCTGGCAAGAAATGCCGCATATCCTGCATTGCTTGAGTCGGCGGAATGCCACCACCTCCTATCGGCAAAGGGTCAGCATATAAAGCACCGTAGGCAAAGTCTGCTTGATTTGAGGGTACTTGATGAGCTTGAGCATTGTAGGAAATTACGCCAAAGAAAGGAGTTCCCCGGAAGAAAATCGCTTCGACATAAGGCACGGCGACATCTACTAAAAATGTCAAGCCAGCAGCAGCAGGAAGGATATCATAGACTTCATTGCCAATCTTGACGCTGTAGGTAATCGGGTTATTTGCTGCTTTTACTAAAGCAGCTTTAATATGATCTACAACTTGTGGAATTGATTTAATTTCTCCTTTATCGTAGCGATCTGATAAAGCAAGAAACATATCGCTCATTACTCGCCAGAATTGCCCTAAACCGCTGTAGTAAGCTAGCACTCGCACTTGTTCGAGCAAAAAGTCAGGGAATAGTCGATTGAGTCCTAGAATTGGCCAATTTCCTTTAACTTTAGCTTTGATGGCCTTCTCAGCAAGGTGGCAAAATTCTGGCGAATCTAAATAAGTATCCAAACCGCCGCCGCCGTGCCAAAGCATCGTTCTCATGCAATACTCGGCATATTCATAATTGATGCGATCGTGCCACCAGTAACGCAGCAATTTAGGCAGATTAATTTCGCCGTTAAAGTATTTGAAAAAGGGGAAAAGTTCTAAAAATTGATTATCTGCAATGTAGATCAGATTGTCGGAATAAGCGCCAATAACTACACCGTAACTTTTCAGAATCCCTACGACTTCTACGAGATTTTCGGCTGAGTCAGGAAGTAAAGCTTCGCCAGATTCTAAACGTTGGATGTAAGAGCTGAGAATATGGGTAGATGGTTTTAATGCAGTTCTTGTCATTTGGGTTCACTCTCTATAACTATTTTTTTATCTGTTCTTATTCTGACTGTTTTGGGTTAGTAAGAAAGAAGCAATTTATTCCTTTTCAGATAGAACTTACGCAAGCTTTACGTAACGCTACCATCTTGGCGGTAAAGTCACCGTCAAGATGGCGGCCGTACTGCGATCCTGCGTAAGTCATGTCAGAGTAAAAAACTTTCAAAAGGACTGAGATGCTTGTTTACTAGAGCTTTGAATCAAAGCTTTGAGATAGTTGGACTACAGACTGCACTGGTGCTACTATTGCTGTGGCTGTGGCCTCGCTGAGTCCAACTACTACGCTGGGCAGCAATCCTAAAATAATAATGATTACAGCTAGTATCATTGGGGGAATGCGATCGCGCCACAATACTTGAGGTAAGTTAATCACTAAATCGGAAAGCCGACCGAAAAAGGCGCGGTTAACCATGATTAAAAAGTACACTGAAGTTAAGCCCGTGCCAATCATGCACAGCAATGTTTGCACGGGAAATACAGGCATACTTCCCCGAAACACTAAAAACTCAGCAATGAATCCCGCCATGCCGGGGATACCTGCACTTGCCATTACTCCTAAAATCATTAAAGTTCCAATCATGGGCAATCCACGTTCGGGATTGAGTAAACCTTTAATTGTGTCTAAATCGCGACTGCCGGATTTTTTGTAAACAACACCAACGCTGAGAAATAGCAGCCCGGAAATTAAGCCGTGACTGACCATTTGCAGGACAGTTCCGATTAAACTCACTGGAGTAGCGGCGGCACTTCCTAATAGGATATAACCCATGTGGGCGATAGAACTATAGGCTACCATTTTTTTCATGTCTTTTTGCGCGATCGCACAACTTGCCCCATAGAGCACGCTGACAACTGCCCAACTTGCTAACCAAGGGGATAAGATTGCCCACGCTTGGGGAAATAAACCTAACCCAAATCGCAACATCCCATAAGTTCCCAATTTCAGCAGTACGCCTGCTAGTAATACGGAAACTGGTGTGGAAGCTTCAACGTGAGCATCAGGTAGCCAAGTATGAAAGGGAACTAAAGGAATTTTAATTGCAAATGCTACCAAAATTCCAGTTAGTAAAATGATTTGGGTTCTCAATGGTAAAGACGATGCCTGCAACGTTTCTAAATCAAAACTGCCAGCCCCGCTGAACCAAACTACACCTAAGAAAGATGCTAATACCAGAATTCCCGCAACCGCAGTGTAGAGCAAAAACTTAGTAGCTGCATAGCCTTTGCGAGCGCCTCCCCAAATGGCAATTAGCAGATAAAGTGGGATTAGTTCTATCTCAAAAAATAGGAAGAACAGCAACAAATTTTGAGCCAAGAATGCACCAGCAACTCCGCCAGCTATCAGCAGCATTAAAGCATAATAAACTCTCGGTCTGTGGATAGATTCATCTGTACTATAGATGGCGATACCTGTCAACAGGCTATTTAAAATTACCAAAGGTAAAGATAAGCCATCAATACCCAGGTTATAGTTTAATCCCAAGGGTTTTATCCAGGGGAGAAATTCAGAGAACTGTAAACCACCAACACTAGGATCGAACTGAGTTGCTAAGAATACAGACCACAGGAAAGCTGCACCAGCAATTACAAGCGAGATCTTCCGAGAAATATTAGGCGCGATGACTCCTGGCCAAAACCCAATTACAGCCGCCCCTAATATTGGTATCCAGATTAAAGCACTAAGCATCAATTAACTTTCCCCCTATTGCACACCCATTGAGTTTGAGTGATATCATATCAAAATCCACCTTTCCCACTTCCAAAAAAAACTAATAGATTGCAGATGAAAATGCAAACAAATACAAATCCCCCAATAGAAATTTAATTCATCTGCATTCATCGGCCAAAGCGCGGCGGCTAACCCAACTTCTGGGGTTAAAAGATGCCAATCATCAGGAATAACAACATCCCCACTCCCACAACAATAGTCAGCACATAAAATTGCGACTGCCCAGTAACGCCATACTTCAATCCTTCTCCACTAAAAAGAGTGGCTAAACCAAACAAATTAACTACCCCATCGATCGCATAGCGGTCAACCCAAGCGCTAGCCTTGGAAATCATCTCAACCGCCCACACCACAGTCAACCGATAAACCCGGTCAATATAAAAGTCATAAGCAAACAAATCCTGCAAATACTTCCAAGGGAGGCGCACTGGTTTCGGCCACAGATCGTAAATGTAAATCGCCCCTCCAATTACCGCCCCAACTAAGCCAGACAGGGCCAATAAAGGTACATCTAACTGATTAATAATCTGTTGTAAAGACCAGACATCAGAATTGTCAACCCAAGGGCCACTCCAACTAATTAATAATTGCCAGTTCTGCAACATCAAAGGCATCAATAGCGCTACCACTATCATCGATACCATTGGTACAGCCATCGGCCATGCTACCTCTGGAGCTCTGCGAGTTTTCGGTTGCGATTTGCCCGCAAACACTAAACCAAATACGCGAGTTAAATTCAAAGTCGTTAAACAATTCACCAACAGCAACACTGCAACTAGCCACCAAGGAACTATCCAAAAACCATTAATCCAGCGCCGCATCGCCCAAAAACTTCCCAGGGGTAGTACCGCCACCATACTTGTAGCGCCGACAACGTAAGCAATAGTTGTAGCAGGCATTTTTGACCACAAACCACCCATTTCTGTCAAGTCTTGAGTGTTAGTTGTCAAAATAATTGAGCCGGCGCTCATAAATAATAGGGCTTTGGCGATCGCGTGCGTAAATAGCAACAGCAGAGCTATATCTACATGATTCTGACCCACCGCAATGAACACCAAACCCAGATAAGCACTTGTCGAATGGGAAAATGCCCGCTTAATATCAATTTGGGCGATCGCTACCAGCGAAGCCCCGATCGCAGTCACAGTCCCAATAATCTCCAAAGTCATACCAGTCAGCGGCGACAGCGCCAAAACAGGCTGTAGCTTAATCAACACATAAGCTCCCGTCGCCACCACCACCGTATTCCGCAAAATAGAAGCCGGATTTGGCCCCTCCATCGCCTCATCCAGCCACAAATGCAGGGGAAATTGAGCGCACTTGCCAATGGGCCCGGCAATCAAAGCCAAGCCCAACAAAGTCGCCGTCAGCGGTGGTAAAGTTGCAGTTTGTGCCCACCGTTCCAAATCCGCAAAATTCAAACTCCCCGCCAGCGTCGAAAGCGTCACCACTCCCATCAGCAGCAACACATCACCCACCCGCTTCGTCAAAAACGCATCCCTAGCAGCCGTCACTACCAAAGGTTGAGCGTACCAGAACCCCACCAATAGATAAGTCGAAAGCGTCAGCATTTCCAGCAAAGCATAAGTCAGAAACAGCGAATCGCTGATCGCAATCCCGCTAATCGCCCCTTCAAAAAAGCCCAGCAACGCGAAAAATCGAGCCAGAGCCCAGTCTTTTTCCATGTATCCCAAGGCATAGATTTGCGCTATCAAGCTCAAACCCGTTACCAACTCCATTGCACCCACGCTCAATGAGGAGATTTCTAGAGCAAAAGACAAATCTAAGTCACCCGCTTGTAGCCAATGCAGGAGTAACTGTTGAGGATCTTGACCCCAAGTCGCCCTGAATAAAATTGACCCATGTATGAAGGCGAACACAGTCATCAATAAATTAAAGTAGGCCGCTGGCCGAGGGCCCGTCCTGCGGATGCTTCCAGTTGACCAAGGCAAGGTTAAAACCGCACCGAACACGCCGTATAAAGGTATCCACCAACAGCTTTGCAGGAGGAACTGAGTCATTGAATTTATCCTTGAAATTTCACTTTGAGGAATTGCCCCCGAAAATCGGGGTTTGGGGGATCTGCCGCGTAAGTCCGATCAACTCTAGAAGTCAGACCAAAGTTGGATTATAGAGTTTTGGCAAAATACTTTCTATTTTGTTTAAATATACCGCTTTGAGCCCCAAATAGTAGAAAGTGCGATCGCCAAAAATCTGCCCCATCCCCCACAGCAAACTGAAGTTATATCAGCATATTTACTTATTCAACAAATTAGATCATAATTGCGATAATTGAAAGGCAAGTACATCTATGAATATTAACTTTATTAAAGAATTATTAAGTTAATTGACGCATTACTAAATTTAATTTTTCTTATTAAAAATTATAATGGCGGTTTATATTGTCAACGGGGCCCCATTCTCCTATTCTTAAAATAGGTAACGTTAAAACCGTTTTCCCAGGCTGAAATGGGTGGGGCTTCCCGTCCAAATTTTCAGAAATCTCAAAGATTTGCACCTTTGATTCTGCTAAATCTCAAAGGAGATCGAATATGTCAATTGCTGTTGGAATGATTGAAACAAAAGGCTTCCCGGCTATAGTCGAAGCCGCTGACGCGATGGTGAAAGCTGCGCGCGTCACCCTTGTCGGCTACGAAAAAATCGGCAGCGCCCGCGTGACAGTCATCATCCGGGGCGATGTCTCAGAAGTGCAAGCCTCAGTCGCCGCCGGCGTTGAATCAGTCAAACGGGTAAACGGCGGAGAAGTAGTCTCCACCCACATCATCGCCCGCCCTCACGAAAACCTCGAATACGTTCTGCCAATTCGTTACACCGAAGCCGTAGAACAATTCCGAGGCTACTAAAAATTGCAAGTTTGCCCTCAAGCAAACTGCAACCCCTTCTTATCAAACGTATATTTCTGCAAATCTTAATTTAGGAGTCAAACCAATGGCAATTGCAGTAGGCATGATCGAAACCCTCGGTTTCCCAGCAGTGGTAGAAGCTGCCGACGCGATGGTGAAAGCCGCTCGCGTCACCCTCGTAGGCTATGAAAAAATCGGTAGCGCTCGCGTGACAGTAATTGTCCGGGGTGACGTTTCAGAAGTGCAAGCCTCAGTCGCCGCTGGCGTTGAGTCAGTCAAGCGAGTTAATGGCGGCCAAGTTTTGTCTACCCACATCATCGCTCGTCCCCACGAAAACCTAGAATACGTCCTGCCCATCCGCTACACCGAAGCTGTAGAACAGTTCCGGGAAAGCGTCAGCGGCATCCGCCCTCTGAACAGACCATAAGACGGAGCATCTAATGAAGCGTGAAGGATAAAACTCGATTTTAGACTTCAGATTTTAGACTTCAGACTTGAGACTTCAGACTTGAGCTTTCAGACTTAAGATTTCAGGCTTAACACATCAAAACTTCCCAATCCCATCAAATGCAAATTGCCAAAGTTCGCGGCACAGTTGTCAGTAACCAAAAAGAGCCGAGTCTCAGAGGATCAAAACTGCTGCTGTTGCAGTTTATAGATGAGGAAGGCGCACCCATGCCCGGATATGAGGTGGCAGCAGATAGTGTAGGCGCTGGTTTTGATGAGTGGGTTCTAGTTACTCGCGGCAGTGCCGCCCGTCAAGCAGAAGGGAACGAACATCGTCCGATAGACGCTCTCGTAGTAGGGATTATTGATACTGTCAGTGTAGAAAATCGCCTCATTTACAGTAAAAAGGACGATTCCCGCTAGTTATGCAATTTGTTAACTGTTAACTGTTAACTGTTAACTGTTAACTGTTAACAAAATTTTGTTCAATGTAGGAGAAATGTAATTATGGCAGTCCGCAGCATTGCGGCTCCCCCGACTCCTTGGTCGAAGAACTTAGCCGAGCCAAAAATTCACGATACAGCCTACGTGCATTCTTTTTCCAATATTATTGGAGACGTGCAAGTTGGTTCTAACGTGCTGATTGCTCCGGGAACATCTATCCGGGCTGATGAAGGTACTCCTTTCCAAATTGGGGACGGAACTAACATTCAAGACGGAGTAGTAATTCACGGTCTAGAGCAAGGCAGAGTAGAAGGGGACGATGGCAAGTCTTATTCCGTTTGGATTGGGAAAAATACTTCTATTACCCACATGGCCTTAATTCACGGCCCGGCTTATGTCGGTGACGATTGCTTTATCGGCTTTCGCTCAACTGTGTTTAATGCCAGAGTGAATAATGGCTGCATTATCATGATGCACGCGCTAATTCAGGATGTGGAAATTCCCGAAGGTAAGTATGTGCCTTCGGGAGCAATCATTACTAACCAGCAACAAGCTGACCGCTTGCCGGATGTCCACGACGCGGATTTGCATTTTGCCCGCCACGTAGTGGGAATTAATGATGCTCTCAGAGCAGGTTATCGCTGCGCTGATAACATCGCGTGCATATCGCCGCTTCGTGACGAACGGAATAAATCATCATCTAAAAATGGGTCGCCGAAGATGCAAACTAGCTATGCAGGCTCGTCAAGTAGCCAATTGAATCAGCAAACCGTTGAGCAGGTACGCAACCTCTTGGCTCAAGGTTACAACATTGGAACAGAATATGCAGACCAGCGTCGCTTCCGCACCAGTTCTTGGCAAAGCGGGCCTTCTTTGCAAGGTAAGCGTGAAGGTGAGGTCTTCGCGACTCTGGAATCTTTGATGAACGAGCACAAGGGTGAATATGTGCGCTTGATTGGGATTGACCCCAAGGCTAAGCGTCGTGTTTTGGAAGAAATTATCCAACGGCCAGGAGAGAATAACTCTAATGGTTCTGCGGCTCCGAAGTCTAATGGGAAAGTTGCTTACGGTAATCACAGTAGTGGTTCTGTGTCAAGTGGCAAGTTGAGTGCAGAAGTTGCCGAACAAGTACGCGGCCTTTTGGCTCAGGGTTACAAAGTTGGTACTGAACACGCCGACCAACGTCGTTTCCGCACCAGTTCTTGGCAAAGCGGAGCGTCAATTCAGGCGACAGGCACAGCCCAAGTAATTGCGGCGATCGAGGCGCTGATGACTCAGTACGCAGGGGAATACGTGCGCTTGATTGGGATTGACCCTAAAGCGAAGCGGCGGGTACTTGAAGAGATTATCCAGCGACCAGACGGCCCTGTTGCTCAAACAGCTAAGGCTAATGGGGGAACAGCTTCGGCAGCTTATAGCTCTAAAGCTTATAGCTCTCATTCCAGTAATGGTTCCTTGGCTCAAGGGACGGTGGAGAAGGTACGTAACTTACTGGCACAAGGTTACAAAATTGGTACGGAACACGCCGATCAGCGCCGCTTCCGTACCAGTTCTTGGCATACTTGCTCTCCGATTGATTCCAATCGCGAAGCTGAAGTGCTTGCTGCTCTGGAAGGCTGTATGAACGAGCATAAGGGTGAATACGTGCGCTTGATTGGGATTGACCCTAAAGCGAAGCGGCGGGTTCTTGAAGAACTCATCCAACGTCCTTAAATATCTGTTGAACCCGCCCCGATCGCAGTGGGCGGGTTTTGTACAGAAGTTATCTGTTGGTTGCAAAAATATCCGCTAAACCCTCCCTTAAAACCGCTCTAGCAGTTTTCCATCGGGTAGGTACTGCTTTTATTAGCAATTAGCAATTAGCAATTACCAATTATGTACGTATCGCCACTGCAACTACTTAGCAACTCTCAGATTTATGTGAGTGGCGATGTAACTGTTGATGAGGGCGCGGCGATCGCGCCTGGTGTCATCCTCAAAGCTGAGCCGGATAGTAAAATAGCGATCGCATCCGGTGCTTGCATCGGTATGGGCACGATCCTCCACGCCCGTGGAGGTACTCTGATCGTAGAAGCTGGCGTTATCCTGGGAACAGGGGTGCTGGTGGTAGGTGCTGGGAAAATTGGCGCTAATGCCTGTATTGGCTCAGGGGTGACAATTTTAAATCCTGCAATTGAGAACTCGCAAATGTTGGCTGCTGGTTCTTTGATCGGAGATAGTAGCCGCCAAGTAACGGCAAGTGTAGAAGCTCCACAGCCTGCTAAGCCGCCTGTGGAAGTCCCCGCGACAGCAGAGGCGAGCTCAGAGCCAGTACCGGAACAAATCGCACAGTCAGTACCGGAGTCAGCCAAAGAAGAGCGATCGCCAGAACCTGCAATGTCCATGGGGATTATGCACGGTCAAGCTCACATAAATAGTCTGATGACGACGCTGTTTCCCCATCGGGCATACTTTAAGAATGAGGAAAACGGTAAGGCTCCCCCTCCTAGTAGCTCCGCATAATTGCGTGCAGATTTCGCTATAATTGGCCCGATCGCGATCGCCAATGCTTTGTGGCAGTAATGAAGTTATGAGTATTTCGCCAATCTGTCTTGGGCTCTGTCAAACTAAAACTATAGATAAGTATTTATTTTGAGTAACTATCCTCTAATGGAGGTTTAAAATGGACACCCACACCCCAAGACCAATCGCTTACGAGCGATCGCACCACGAACAAAGCTTTAAGGATATGGCTCTGGGTTTAGTATCAACCCGAAGTTTTCCTGCGATCGTTGGGACTGCTGATATGATGCTGAAGTCAGCGGGGGTGACTTTAGTAGGATATGAAAAAATTGGCAGCGGTTACTGTACGGCGATCGTGCGTGGCAGAATTTCTGATGTCCGTTTAGCCGTAGAGTCGGGTGCTCAGACAGCCGAACAATTTGGGCAATTTGTTTCTAAGTTAGTGATTGCTAGACCTTTACCAAACTTGGAAGAGGTACTTCCAATTGGGGCACGTTTGTCCGAACTTTCCCTTAGCGGTGGTCACTCTCGCTTGAGCAATCAAGCGATTGGCCTGCTAGAAACGCGGGGCTTCCCGGCAATGGTCGGTGCTTGCGATGCTATGCTCAAGTCAGCCGAAGTACACTTAGCCGCCTATGAAAAAATTGGATCGGGTTTGTGTACCGCTATTATCAGAGGTGCAGTAGCAGATGTGGCGATGGCGGTTGAGGCGGGAATGTACGAAGCTGAGCGCATTGGTGAGTTAAATGCGGTGATGGTAATTCCTCGACCTTTAGAAGATTTGGAGCAAACTTTACCTTTAGCAAGTTGTTGGATTGAAAAGCCAAAAACGGTGCTTTTGCCTATATCGGTTAAGGAAAAGGAAACAGAAAAAGAACTGATTCAGCTTCCAGAATTGGAGGTCGTGCCAATGTATATTGAAGAACAATACAGGGAATAGTTAATGGTTAATGGTTAATGGTTAGTTGTGAGTTATTAGTGGTTAGTTGTTAGTGGTTAGTTGTTAATACAAGTTTTTAAGGGTAGGTACTTCTTATAACTACCAATTACCAATTATCAATTACCAATTATCAATTACCAATTATCAATTACCAATTATCAATTACCAATTACCAATTACCAATTAAATTTTGTACCTTGCCAAGTATTTCTAAGGGAGAAAGCAGATGAATATTAAGCAATTGTACAAGCGTGGTTTAAACAAAGCTAAAAAAGGATACTACGAAGATGCGATCGCGGACTTCAATCAGGTACTTGCAATCAATCCTAGCGATGCCAAAACTTATAACAATCGCGGCCTAGTTTACTATTATCTTAAAGATTACCAGAAAGCAATTACAGATCTTAGCCAAGCACTAGATATTAGCCCTGATTTGTTTGAGGCTTACCTCAACCGAGGAAATGCTTGGCGACATTTAGGAGAAAATCAAAAAGCAATTGAGGATCTTAACCGCGCACTAGAAAGCAATCCTCAAAGCGATGCAATCTATAATAATCGAGGGCTGGTTCTAGCAAATTTAGGAGAATACGATGCGGCAATTCACGATTACGATCGAGCCATAGCTATTAATCCTAGTAACTATAAAACTTATTACAATCGAGGACGGGCTTACTATCTTTTGGGAGATAAGCAGAAAGCAATTGATGATTTTAATCAAACATTACAGCTTAATCCCACTTACATCAAGGGTTATATCAATCGTGGTTTATCCTATCACCACTTAGGAGACAATCTGAAAGCAATTGATGATTATAATGAAGCACTCAAGCTCGATCCAACAAATGTTTATGCGTTCTATAACCGAGGTTGTGTTCGCTATAAATTGCTAGAAATGAAGCTGGCAATTGAAGATTTTGACAAGGCATTACAGCTCGATCCTACTTACGTTAAAGCTTATCTAAATAGGGGTTTAGCGCGATATAAATTGGGAGATGCACCAGGAGCTAATAAGGATTTCTATCACGTAATGTGCATCAATTCTGAAGCTTATTTCTTCTATCAGGCGCAGCGCTGCACTCCTCATGTTAAAGCTTACTCCAAAGAAGCACCGCGCATGGAAGTTAATAATGGTGGGGAATATTTCAATACAACTTTAGGCTCTCTTTGGGACCCAGATGATTTGATCAATAGATCGGAAATTATTTGTGAAGGTGAGTTTCTCAATGATTAGAATTTGGTAATTGGTAATTGGTAATTGGTAATTGGTACGCCGCAGTAGTTTCAAAGTATTGCGATTGCTAAGCCCTAACGGGCAGGCTACGCCAACGCTTGGCTTGCAATGACAACTAACAACTAACCACTAACCACTAACCACTAACCACTAACTATTAGCTAAATATCTAAACCCAATATATTTAAGTCAGGAGAATGCTCGACGACAAACTGATAGTATAACTCTTGTTTACCTTGAGGTGGAAGCTCGATTACCCATTCTAACAAGCCCATTTCTCCTAGTTGTACCTTTGGATTAGTCAGAGTAAGGCGCACCTTTATTTGCTCGTTGCGACTCACTGGTAGTTGCTCTTTCAGGGTCAAACTTGCTGAGACTTGTCGTAAATTTGTAATGATCAGCCGATAAGCATAACTCGTGCGTCGCTGATTACCGATTAATTTCTTATCTACTTGTCTTTCAACTAACTCGCGCTCAATCTTTAACCCTTCATCAATACCTAAATTAAGCTTAAATTCTTGGCCAGGGGCAATATTTTCTAACTGGGTTGTACCAACAAAAGTGTTGTCCCGAAAGATATTAGCTTTCCCTGGTAATAATGTCGCTCCAGTGAGAGGATTAGTTACAACTGCTTGTAAATAGGCGAAACTAACTAATCGAGGAAGAACAATATATTCAGGGTGACTGGGGTAATTTTCATTAAAAATAGTTACTTTTTGCGGATTTCCATCATTAGGGATATTGCTATTTCCTCCTATTTGAAATGTGACTACACCGCCTTCTGTAGAAACTGTGGCTGTCGCCGTTTGAGCGGCTATGGGTGCGGATGCTGGAAATACGCTCCCTAGATTTTCTTCGTCTTCCAATACCATATCTGCGGCCCTAAATATTTCTTCGCTGGCTGCGGTTTTTCTCATAGTTCTTTGTCTCATAAATTCTGGCTTGTCGATAGGTATTGGGTGAAATACATCGATATACCAAGGGTCAAGCTTAGGCGGTAAAGTTCCTAATCCTGGTTTAGCTGTAGACAAAGTGAGTGCTATATTTGTCCAATCTTCACCTGTATTCTGATTGACTTCGGCTAAGTAACTAAGATTAATTTGGTTGTCGGTGGTGTTTACGCGCAAGTCATAAAGTGGTGTCCAACTGGCTCGATTTATCATATAAGACACTTCTAATTCAAAATCGCCACTTTCACTTGCTTCTATGGCAACAAAAATGCTAAAACTTTCTTGAGGACGATGATTTTGTATTTGCTGTAATTGTCTGCGGATAGCTTGTAATTGTTTATCTAACTGTTGCTGCTGTTTTTCTAGCTGCGCTATCGCGCCGATATATTTCCGGTAATTTTGTCCTAAGAAATTTAATAATTCTCCAGTTTCATTCAAGCCAACCTGTTGTTTTGCCAGACTACTAGAAAAGAAACCGACTGATTTATCGCTTAATCCTTCGACAAATTTAAGTTGTAATTTTCGCGCTGTTAATTGATCTGCAATTGTGCGTTTTTGTTCTTCTAGCTGCTCGATTCTTTTAGATAATAATCTATTTTTTTCTTCTACTGGTTCAGTTGTAAAGATTTGTTCTGTGCGAACCCCTAATAAGTTTACTGCTATTGTACCGGCACCAGTTGCTCTTACAGACTCAGTTTGAATTGTTCGGGGGAGAGAGGCGATAACTAATTCTTTCTCGTTCCCAGTTAATGTTACTAAACCTCGGCGCGTCACCCGCGCTTGATTTGTGTAGACGGTTACTTCTGAGATTTGGGAGTCTACTATTTTGATATGTTCTCGATCGGGATTGGGTAATTCTGAATTAGTCATTGCTACTAATACCTTTACGAAATTCTTTGATTGCTTCTAAAGGGGAACTAATTAAAATGCAGCGCAGTAACAAAGACAAATCTAATTCGGGTATGAATTAGCTGCTAGATAGGGGTTGACAACCATTCCATTGTAATTAAGTTAGTGGTGGAATTCCGGCCTTATCCAGAATTTGGGGAATTAAATCTTCCCGCTTCACGGCCATAACATGAACTCCTTGACAAAGTTGCCGCGCTAATTGAACCTGTTCTGCGGCAATTTTTATCCCTTCTTCTAAAGGTTCTGAAGCATTTGCTAAACGATCGATTATGTGCTGGGGGATATTAACGCCGGGTACGTATTTATTGATAAATTCGGCATTTTTTGCAGATTTCAGTAGAAATATTCCTGCTAAGATTGGCTTGTTACAACCTGCGGCGATTTGATTCATAAATTTATCTAAAATTTCAAAATCGCTGATTAATTGACTTTGGAAAAATTGAGAACCTGCTGCTATTTTCTTCTCGAATCGACTTTGCAATCCTGACCAACTAGGGGATTGAGGATCGACGGCTGCACCTACAAATAATTCGGTAATGCCATCGGTTAAAGGTTTGTCATTCCAGTCAGTACCGCAATTCATTTTTTGAATTAATTGCAGCAATCTTACTGCTTCTAAATCAAAAACACTTTTGGCTTTGGGATGGTCGCCTGCTTTGACTGGATCGCCTGTTAATGCTAGGATATTTCTGATGCCTAAAGCGTGAGCGCCCATGAGGTCAGCTTGAATACCGATTTGGTTGCGATCGCGACAAGCTACTTGACAAATTGGTTCTATTTCGTGTTGTAATAAAATTACGGAAGCTGCCAAAGGACACATCCGCAATACGGCTCTACTGCCATCGGTAATATTGACTGCATGGACTCTATCTTTGAGAGTTTGAGCCATTTTAATCATGTGGGTGGGGTCGCCGCCTTTGGGCGGTGTCACCTCGGCGGTAATGATAAATTCTCCAGGGGTTTTGCAGGCGGTACGAAAACGATTCATCCGATTTGATATTTGAGATTTTACTTGGTTATTGAGTTTCTAAAACTGGGCGGTTAAAACCGCTTCTACACAAACTAAACCCGCCTACGCGGGTTTTAACAACCTGGTTTTTTTATAGTCCGCGTAGGGGGACTTTGTTTGTGTTCCCGCATTACTTAGCGAATTATATTCGCTGGGGGGTTTTAACTTATTTTACCTATCAATCAGGGAGAGAATAACCAAAGGCTTTTTTAACTTTTGTAAGCGTTTGGTTGGCGATCGCACTAGCTTGTTCCTTCCCCTGACGCAAAACTGATTCCAGATAGCCGCGATCGTCCATTATATCTTTATACTTGTCCTGAATCGGTTTGAGCGCGTTAATTGTCGTTTCTGTCAACAATGGCTTAAATTCACCCCAACCCATATCTTGACACTCTGCGGTAACATCTTCCTTAGTTTTCCCAGAGAGTAGCAGATAAAGTGTCAATAAGTTTCTAGCTTCGGGGCGATCGCTACTGTCAAAGGTCAAACCTCGCACCGCGTCAGTTTTGCAGCGCTTAATTTTTTTAGCGATCGCATCTGGGGAATCTAGCAAATTAATCCGACTTTGTTCCGAAGGGTCAGACTTAGACATTTTACGAGTTCCATCAGTCAAACTCATCACTCTGGCCCCTTCCTTGCGAATTAGGGGATCGGGAAGTTTCAACACTGGATTTTCCGGTGTACCAAATTGATGATTTAATCTGACAGCAATATCGCGGGTAAGTTCCAAGTGTTGCTTTTGATCTTCCCCCACGGGCACTTTATCGGCATTATAGAGTAAAATATCCGCCGCCATTAACACGGGGTAATTTAGCAAACCCGCATTTACATTTTCTCCCTGTTTGACAGCTTTTTCCTTAAACTGAATCATATCTTCCAGCCAATTGATCGGCGTGATACAGTTAAGCAACCATGCTAATTCAGTGTGAGCGGGGACGTGAGACTGCACGAAGATGGTAGAATGTTGTAAATCTATACCGCAAGCTAAGTACAAAGCTGCGATCGCGTAAGTATCTGACGCTAACGTTGCTGGATTGTGGGGTGCAGTAATCGCGTGTAAATCGACCACACAGAAGAAATTTTCATACTGACTTTGACCTTCTACCCAGTTACGAATAGCACCGAGATAATTACCAAGGTGGAGATTACCGGTTGGTTGAACTCCAGAGAGGACGCGCAGTTTTTTATCCATGAGTTAGAATTGAACTGAAATCAATTATTTAGTGTGACACGATATTTTAACTATTAATCAAACACTGGCGGCCAAAGTTCAGAAATTGGCAACTCCCAACCAGGAAATAATTCTGGTATCGTCAAAGTATCGCTGCTAGTTAACACTACAGGCTCACCTGTAAGACGATAAATAGTAACTGTTTCTTTGTCAGGGTCAACCAGGAGGCCAACTTGAGATCCGAGTGCTAAAAAAGATTCGATTTTTTCAACAATGAGTTTAATTCTATCAGTTTTAGATTTAATCTCTACCATCAAGTCGGGGACTAGCTGCACAAAACTTCTTTGACTGCGTTTGAGCTTTTCGGCCTTGACAAAGGATACATCAGGAGCACGTAAATCTGCATCAGGATTGGGGAGGATGAAGCCGCCACTGGAGTCATACACGCGCCCCATTTTGCGCGGAATGACCCACACATTTAGAAAGTAGCTTAACCTAGCGCCGATTTCGCTGGATGTGATGTCACAAGGCCCCATAACGCTAATTTTCCCTTCTACAAGTTCTAGTTGGTAGTCCTGATGAGATTCTTGGAGGGTGGTTTGCATCCGCTCTAAGTCTTTAAGTGTTAGAGTCATAATAACTATGTCGGGGTGAATGGCAGTATAGTTTTTGTAGCTTAACCTGATTCTAATTATGACTTACTCTTCTCAAAATCCCATTCTTGAACTGAAGAAGTGCCTGATGCTGGCCCAGGATGTTACGAATCACGTCGAGGCAAATCGAGCGTTTGAGCAATTGTGCAACCTTATAGACGCTGAAAATCCAATGGCGGCGCAACTTTTGGAGATGCTATGGCAAGATACGATCGCGGCGAGGCGATCGGCTGCTTTTTGGCAGCAAATGAGTGATGTTGAGAAAGACATGGCTAATAAAATGATGGACAATATGGCAGAGATGCGGCAGAATTATCTGCGGTTAATGCAGGAAATGTAGGGTGAAAATACGGATTTTGAACGCAGATACAGAGATAATTTGCTTGAAATTTGAGAATGATGAACTCATTTTTTAATTGTCTGTTGTTGGTATCTGCGTTTAAATCCGTGTTTGTTATTCTTAAATTTGACAATGAAAATGAAACTAGAAAATTTATCGACAGAAATTCTAGATAAAATGCAGTTTGCGATCGCGTCAAGGGAGAAAACTTTTTTCTGGCAATTTTATATCACGAATGGTTTGTTATTGAAAGATCGGAAGTTTTGGAACTATGTTACTAGCATCCCAAGTAATTATTACAGGTCTATCGGTTTCATTGAGGGCTGTTATCGTGCCGTAATAATTGCCAGATTTGACGATATCGCCTACTTTAAAGGGAAGTTGAGCGAAAGGAGGCAGACTGAGAAAAGGAAAAATTACCGCTACCACTTCTTTGACTTCACTGGGGGGAGCGTTGTCAGGTTTAGAGCAAGTATTTGAGAAGCCAATTAAAGTCGTGTTAGAGTCCATAACCTTTGAGAAGTTAATTGTTTTCAACTTCTCCCGTTAGGGGATATCTTCTTGCGCTTAATCCCTAAATTAATTCAAATTAAGTTTCAATTTTATTTCCTTAAGTAAGCGGTTTGAGTAATTCCATAAATTTTCGTTTACGGCCGTGTTGTTCTACAAGAGAATTGCGATAAATTAACCAATCTGATTGACGATTAGATTGCAGGTAAGCACTACGAACTTTATGCAGCCATTGTATGGCAACATCATAAACATCTGCTTTACCTCGATTAACAATTGATTCAGCTTCCTGGCTCGCATTTTTAATTACCCAATCTGGGCGGTAAGGGATAGCAGCTTCCATGACTTGATGAATGAGCCGAGAATGATAATAACTCAAGGGTGTGACAACTTCTATGGCTTTATCTATCAGCCCTTCATGCAAGAAAATGTTTACCTTAGCTTCCTGAATTCCCCATCTATCTTGGGAGCTAATGTTAGTTAAAAGCTCAACTTTTAGAGTTTCCCATTCCTCTCCAGATAACTCCTTAATATTCTGGTAATCCTCGAAAGAAGGCTGGGCAGAAAATGCCTTAATTTTGGCTTTCATAGCAGTAGCACAATCGCCTAATTCTAGAGCTAAATTGCTTGCCCAAGTTGCGAGTTCATACAGGCAATGTCCCTCCAAGGAAAACCCCGCTTGAGCTACTTCTAGTGCTTGACTTTTTGCTCCCTGTTTCCGCAGTTCAAAAGCTAAGGCTTTTGCTTCTTCTACTGATGTCATCAGAGTTTTGGCAGTCGATATCGCCTCTGAAATTCGTCCTAAACTAACTAACATTACTAAATATTGTTGATTCATTCCTTCTGCTTTTGCCAGGTACAAGTATTCTTCATACCGTTCTCGCCGCTCTAGAATTTGCAACCGAATCAGAGCAATATCCTCCGCATAATCGGGTGCTTCTCCTTCCCAAACTCCTCGCTCTAAAATATTTCCTTGCAG
Organism: Kamptonema sp. PCC 6506; assembly: GCF_000180455.1. Lineage (NCBI taxonomy): Bacteria > Bacillati > Cyanobacteriota > Cyanophyceae > Oscillatoriales > Microcoleaceae > Kamptonema > Kamptonema sp. PCC 6506. Next base: position 68,847 of record NZ_CACA01000348.1, on the reverse strand, counting down.
GATAAGTTGTAGGGGTGGAAAGTCCCAACCTTGGCGCAATGCTTCTAAACTCATGGCAAAATTAGCATCCCATTCATCTTGCCAATTTGTAAGATTTTCTTGGAGTTCTATCTGCTGTTCTTTAGTGAGTTCAGCACAGAGAATAGCCTCCGTCCATGCTTCATTGAGTGCTTCAACAATGCCCTCATTATATGCGCCATAATCAGCGACATCATCCCAATGTTCTATGCAGGTTTCGGTAATACTTTGCAAGATGGCGATCGCGTTATTGCCATCTTCACATTGACTAAATTCTTGGGCTTCTGAAATTAAGTCAAGAATATCTGGTGTAATTGGATCTTCCTCGTCCCCATCTTCTAAATAACGCTCAGCATCGCGCAAAATTTGGCGAACTTGTTGACGGTAAGGGGCTGTATTAATTGTACTAATTTTGGGAGATACAGTTGGGGATTTTTGATCGCGGGTAACACTAACAATACGATTAATGTGGCGTTCAATGCGATCGATAAGATCGGGTTGTTCTGCGGCTAGATTTTGCAGCAGGAGTTGAGTTTGTTGGTGGTTGAGGCGATCTAATAGGTGTTCTAAAGTGGGACGTTCTTCAATTTTTTGTGGCTGGTGCAGGCAAACTAAGAGAGTAGCAACAATGTGCTTGCACCACCCACCGAAACTGTAGGCGCAGGTACAAGAGGCTTCGGCTAAATTTTGGCTTTCAAAGCTAAGCCTGACGCGGTAGGATGGAGCTTGGCTACCCTCTACTTCAGCTTGGAGGATCTTACCACGCAAGGTGAGGGCTTCAACTGCGTCATTACGATAGTAGGTTTCACCGCGCTCAAAAGATTGGGGGCTGCTGTTTTGGCGAAGTGTAGCTTCTGCGAATTTTGGAATCGGCATTGAGCACTCCCTAATTTCTGTTGATAATTTCTGCAATAATTGCACACATGGAAAACTCAAGAGCAAAAATGCCCACTTCCGAAGAAATTGCTGCTGCCATAGAGACAATCGACCACTTGACTGCTTGGCTACAAGATACCGGATTAAGTGCCTCCGCGATCGCCCACTAATTTTAGCGATCGCCACCTTAAGTTTTATTGATTTATCAGCAATTACGCGGTTAGCATATCAGAGGGACTTGATTGAAAGAATTCTTCGTGGTAGTAATGGGACGTGAGTTGTTAAGCACTGCATAGCCTTAACTGAACCGTATTGACACCTAATCTAGGTGTTTCGATAATTTTTGCAGGATGGTAGACAAAGATTCATCCTCATCTGTTGTACCAGGCGTATGCTTTTCCATCGTACTGTCTAGCACATCTGTTTTGTTATCAACGCTTGTTCCGACGGACGAGGGATCGAGGTTCTGCAAACTACTCGGCAACGAGTCTGCTTGCTGCGATGCTGCGCTTTCCATCGGCGTGAGTACGATTTCTGTGAGGTACTCAACCGCTAATTCTATGGTTGGGTAATCAAAGGCAAAGGTGACAGGCAATGAGCAATCTAACGTGCGTTGTAAACTGTTACGCAGTTCGATAGAGGTGAGCGAGTCAAGACCTAATGTGACAAAACCGACTCCTTCTTCATTTGGTAGCTCCGCCGCGTTTATTCCTAACAATTGAGCGACTTGAGAGCGAAGGTGAACTTCTAACAATTTAGGTCGATCTTGTGGGGCAGCTTGCTTTAGTTTTGTCTGAATATCTTCTATTTTGGTAGAATCATACGAAGCTTGCTTATAACTAGACTTAGAAAACTTCTCATAAAAAGGTGAATTGCCTTTTTGATAGTCCAAGAAGCGAGTCCATTGAATTGGTACGACACCAATTTGAGCGGCTGGCTCGTTCAGTAATTCGCCGAAAAGCTCTAAGCCTTTCTGTAACGGGATAGCCTCTTCGCCTCTTTGCTGCATTTTGTCCAGTAGCCCTTGTCGTGCCGCCATGCCGACTTCATCCCAAGCCCCCCAGTTGATGGAGAGGCTGGGTAGCCCTAGCCCTTGCCGATAGGCAGCCAAGCCATCTAAGAAGGCATTGGCAGCCGCATAGTTCGCCTGCCCAGGTGCGCCCAACAGAGAGCTGGCAGAAGAAAAGAGAACAAAGAAGTCTAGTGGCTGCTCAAGGGTCAGCTTATGCAGATTCCAAGCCCCCTGTACCTTTGGCAACAAGACTTTTTTTAGTTTGGCTGGGGTTTGTTGGAGCAGACTCGCATCATCGAGCACTCCTGCGGCGTGGATCGCACCACGCAAAGGTACGGTCAGATCGGTCAAAATCTGCGCCAATGCGTTCTCATCGCTAATATCGGCTTGAGCCACGATGATTTGCGCCCCTACTGCTTCTAGTTCATCCAACACCAGACGAACTTCGGTGCTAGGCTGACTGCGCCCCAGCAAAACGAGATGTTTTGCCCCCTGTTCCACCAACCACCGTGCGATTTGTAATCCGACACCGCCCCATCCGCCAGTAATCAAATAGGTGCTATCGTTGCGGATCTCAAGTGCTTGTTCGGATTTAGGTTTGTATCGGCCCAGACGTGGCACGTATGCTTGACCATTGCGCCAAGCCAACTGACTCTCTTGGCGTAGGCGCAGCCCGCCGCAGGCATCGCTTGATAGATGGCTTCTTGTTAGCTGTGTAAATATCGTGTCAGCCACCTCTTCCCGTGAATATCCGGCCCCTACATCCATGTAGACACAGGACAATTCTGGGTGTTCTAGCATGATGACTTTGGCAAGCCCCCATAAAGATGATTGCGCGAAGCCATTTACTCGATCGCATTCAACCACCGCTTGTGCATCACAGGTGACAATCAGGAGTGCTGGCGGGTTTGCGTATGTTTTGAGCAAGGCTTGTACAAGGTGTAGCACTGCCGTGCAGTTATCTTGTGCTTGCTGCATGGGGTGAGAATCGTCTTTTCGATCCAGCCCCCATAAATAGACGACTTGTTGTAAATCTGGCAAGGTAGGGAATATCGGCTCGTAGTTGGTCAGTATATGCTCCGCCTGTATCGCGATCGCTCTCACCCCAGCAGTGTCCAACCTTTCCGCCAATGCAGTCCCTATTCCGCTCCGATCTGATAAAACTAAGCAACTACCAGAGATAGCACCATCAGAAGGAGCGATCGCATCACTCGATCGAGCTTGCCACTCAATGTCTACAAGCCAGTTGTGTATGTGTGTTGTTCCCAGGAATTTTTCGGGAGAGGCTTCACGAAGTACAAAGCCAATGGCTTTAGCAAAGGTTTCTCCAGCTTCATTCATAATCTGGAAGTCATATTTGAATTCCCCAACCTTCCTCGCGTAACACCACCACTCTGTTCCCGTGACGGGTTTGTAAAGTTGCAGAGAAGCAAATGACAAAGGCACTCTGGTTGCGGAGTCCCCGTACTCGTACTCCATGACAGCAGTGGTAGAAAGCGAACTATCAAGCAATATGCCGTGAAGTTGGTGTCCCGATACGGAGCCGATCGCCTCTGGTATCTGAAGACGGGTCAATGCTTCATCTTCCCCATGCCAAAGTTGCTGTACCCACCTAAAGGAGGGCCCCATTTCAAATTTTTGTTTGACTAAGCTATCGTACCAGTTATGACCATTTACGGTGTGCGGACAACGCTGACGTATATCATTCGGGGAGAGTGTTGGCGGTTGGGCATCGCGTAACATACGAAGACACCCTGTTACATGGACTTTCGGTTCGTTCTCTAAGCGACCATCCGGCATGAAGCTAATAATCTGGAAGGTCATGGGTGGGAATGTTCGATCGCTTTGATTCTCGCGTGACGTATCGGGTGTGAAAATCGCCTGCACGATGACAGTATCATCGTCGTGAAAGATAATTGGTTGGTAAAAAGCAATATCGGTTAATTCATGCCGATAGTCTGGGTATAAAACGTGCGCCGCATTGAAGATTAAGGAGGCTAATACTGCCCCCGGTACAATGACTTCACCGTAAATCCGATGATCGTAGATATGAGGCATCTGTCGCACGCCAAACTCGGTTTCAAACACCACCTTTTTCTCTGATGGCAGCCGAATCATCTGATCCAACATTGGGCCGACCCCTTGTTGTTGGGGCTTTTTGAGCGTACTTTCGACCCAATGTCGTTCTCTCTGAAATGGATAGGTAGGCAACAATATTTTGTGCCGCGAATAATCCTTGTCAAAGCCCGCCCAGTCAATCTCGACTCCATTAACTACGAGTTGACCGCACGTACAAAGCATCTGCTGCCAATCGCTACCCTCTTGGCGCAAACTAGGTAGCATAAGCGGATGACTAGCTGAACCGTTGTCACTATGAATCTGCTTTGCCATGCCCAACAATGTTGATTTGGGCCCCACTTCTAGGAAGATGTCAGTATTCTGTTCTTGCAATGTGGCAATACCATCGGCAAAGCGGACGGTAGAGTGGATATGACGCACCCAATAATCAGGTGTGGCTACCTCGTCTGTTGCCAATTGTCCGGTAACGTTAGAAATCAGTGACAAGCTGGGTGACTTATAGGTGATGGCTCTAGCAACGTCTCGGAATGCGTTTAGTATGGGAGTCATCATTGGCGAGTGGAAAGCGTGAGAGACTGCGAGCAGGTGTGTTTTGATGCCTTCCGATTCAAACTGTGCTGCTAGCTTGTCTATAATTTCATCTTTGCCAGAGATGACCACACTTTGCGGCCCGTTAATAGCCGCGATCGCCACATCTGCGCGGTAAGGCGCGATCGTCGCTTCTACTCGCTTCTCATCGCTTCTGATGCTAAGCATTTCCCCGTGAGGTAAGCCTTGCATCAAACGACCACGCGCTGCAATCAGCTTTAGCCCATCTTCTAAACTAAAGACACCCGCCAGACAAGCGGCCACATATTCACCCACGCTGTGTCCCAGCACGACATCAGGTTCAATGCCCCATGATATCCATAGCTTTGCTAGGGCATATTCAAAAGCAAAAAGGGCAGGTTGGGTATAAACGGTTCGATCGAGTGGCGAATCTTCCGAGTAGCTTTGCGTCGTGCTACGTGAAGTGTAGAGTATGTTCAGAATTGATTCACCCAGTAATGGACGCAGAATGCCGTCACAGTCATCCATAATATGACGGAAGGTGGGCTGAGTTTCATAAAGCTCATGCCCCATATCGATGTATTGTGACCCTTGGCCAGTAAACAGAAAAGCGATTTTAGGGCTTAATTGATTATCTGGCACCACATTATGCTGCATTTGCATTGAGGGCCGCTGTGGATAGTGTTTTAATTGTTCTGCTAACTGCGCGATCGAGTCGGAGACAATGCTTAAGCGATCGCCAAAATGATTGCGCCCGACATTTGCGCTGTAACATAGATCGGCTAGGGACATGGCGGGCGCTTCATGGAGAAATGCCACGTAACGGGCTACCAAGGCGTTGAGCGCCGCTTCGTTTTTGGCTGAAAGCGTCAGAATGTGCCAAGGACGTTCAGGGCTATTTTCTGATTTTTCGTTTTGGCGTACAGGTGCTTCTTCTACGACTAGATGACAGTTTGTGCCACTCATACCAAACGAACTCACCCCAGCGATGCAGTTTTTCGCAGACCAAGGTATACATTGTGTCGGCACTCGAACTGGCGAAGATTCCCAATCAATGAAGGGATTCGGGTTTTTGAAATGGAGAGAAGGAGGAATCTGTTTTTCTTGTAATGATAAAACGACTTTTATCAGCCCTGCAATACCGGCGGCTGGTTCTAGGTGTCCGATATTGGTCTTCACAGAGCCAATCCACAAGGGTTCTGAACGAGAGGAGCCAAAGACTGTCGTCAATGCTCCCACTTCAATCGGGTCGCCCAGTTGTGTCCCCGTGCCATGCGCTTCGATGTAACTTACTTCTTCAGGCTGAACCTTAGCGTTTTGTAGCGCCTGTCGTAGCAAGGCTTCCTGAGCCAGCTTGTTGGGAGCAGTTAAGCCACTGCTGCGCCCACCATGATTGACTGCACTACCCCGTATCACGCCTAAAATTGGATCTTTTGCTGCCAGCGCATCACTGAGCCGTTTGAGTACGATCGCGCCACAACCCTCGCCCCGTCCATAGCCATCGGCGGTAGCGTCAAATGTTTTACTGCGACCATCAGTCGCAAAGGCATTTAACTGGGCAGTCCCAATCATCGGGTCTGGTATTAACATGAGCTGAACGCCACCAGCCAGCGCCAGATCGCACTCCCCTAGCCGCAAACTTTGACAGGCAAGATGTACAGCCACTAAGGAGGAGGAACAGGCGGTATCGACAATCATGTTAGGGCCTTGAAGTCCCAACAGATAGGATAAACGCCCCGCAGCATAATAATTGCTATTGCCCGTTGCAGCATAGACATTATCGCGATCGCCAGTATTTTTTAGGTGAGCGTAATAATCATTTTCGCTCATCCCAACAAAGACCCCCGTTTGGCTATCCATCAATTGGCTTGGAGCAATTCCAGCCCTTTCAAATGCCTCCCAAGCCACCTCAAGAAGCATTCTATGTTGGGGATCTATACTGGCCGCTTCGCGTGGCGAAATATCAAAAAAAGAGGCATCGAATTTATCCACCCCATCAACAAATGCAGCTTCGCGAATATACATTTTGCCTGACTGCCCAGGTTTGGGATCGTAGTAGTCATCGACTGCCCAGCGATCGGAGGGGATTTCAGTTACCATATCAACACCACTCTGAAGTAGTTTCCAGAATGCCTGTGGTGAATCCGCGCCCGGAAAACGCAGCCCCAGCCCCACAATTGCGATCGGTTCGTGCGCCCGGCGTTGCATCGCTTGAAGTTGTTGGCGTGCTTCCTGTAGGGCTACCCCTACACGCTGAAGTAATGTAGCTGCATCTTCATTTGCTGCGATCTTTTCTGTCATTGTCGATCTCCTTTCATCTCATTCAGTAAGGATTCAAGTGCGAATAAATCTTCTGTTATGGAAGTAATACTGGGATCGACAGCAGCGCTGGTACTTCTTTCTTTGTCACTATCTTTGTCCTCCGCATTTTCATCTAATGTGAGAATTACTGAGGTATCTGGCTCACATTGTATGTCGATTTGAGTCAATAAAAACTTAGCTAAACGATCCACCATAGGATAATCAAATGCAAGCGTTGCAGGCATCTGAATTTGCAGACTTTCTTCCAAACGCCGCCTCAATTCAAGTGACATCAACGAATCCATCCCCAACTCCGTGAAGGGTTGGTGGACTGCGGGCAATTCGGGACTACGCAAGACAGCGGCAACTTGCGTCTGTAGATGGCGCAGCAACATTTTCTCTCGCTCTTTTGGCCGAGTTTGCTGCAATTGTTCGAGCAAGGTAGGGCCAACTTCATGAGGAGGTGTAGATTGCTCTTGGGTAGTGGAGGAGGATATGTCAAGATTGAGCAAAGCAAAAAAGGCCGAGCGCGTATCGTACATCGTGCGAAGCCCATCGGTGGAAATGGCTGCAATTTGGGCGGATGGTTGTTGCAACAGATAGGCAAAGAGTTGCAATCCCTGTTCTGGTGCAATTTCCAAAGTGCTACTATCTTGCCCAACTGTGGCGCTTTGTGAAGAAGCTTGTTTGAGACGTGCGGCCATTCCCACATCAGACCAAGCGTCCCAGTTAATCGAGAGCGCTGGCAAGCCTTGTCTTCGCCGATAATGAGCAAAGGCATCCAGAAAGGCATTTGCGGCAGCATAGTTAGCTTGTCCAGCATTGCCTAGCAATCCTGCACTTGAAGAGAAACAAACAAAGAAATCAAGCGACATCTCTTTAGTTAGTGTATGTAGATGCCAAGCCCCCTCTAGTTTGGGGACGAACACCTTGCGAAAACGCGCCCAATTTTGCTGTAACAAGATCCCATCGTCCACTACACCAGCAGCATGAACAATACCAGCTAAAGGATATGCCTTGTCAATCTGTGCCAACACATCAGCCACTTGGGAGCGTATCCCAACATCGGCTTGCGCCACCGTCACCGTTGCACCCAGCGCGGCTATCTCTTGCAGTTGTTGTTGGGCGGCTGGTTGGGGTTGGCCGCGTCCGATCAGCACTAGATGAGTAGCCCCCTGTTCGACCATCCACCGCGCCACCAGCAAGCCCAAACTACCCAAGCCACCTGTAATCAGATATGTGGCATCTGGTCTAATCAGCATTTTTGGTGATGTCGCGGGATGCTTCTGATAACGCTTGAGCCGTGCCACATAGCGAGTTCCATTGCGCCAAGCGACTTGACTTTCGTGTGGGATGGCGGTGCGTGTGAACTCAGATGCGGCGCGGAGTTCAGCCGCCAGAAACTTTGCCTGTTCGTTTGGAAGCCCTTCGCGATCGAGGTCGATCGATACACAGTTGAGTTCAGGATGTTCTAAGGCTATCACCTTGCCCATGCCCCATAAGGGTGACTGAAGCACTCCGACTACGCGATCGTCTTTACGCACAGCTTGCGCGTTGTTTGTCACGAGCCACAAGCTAGGAGTGCGCGTCTCAAGTTGCACGACTGCCTGTAGCAAATGTAACAGAGTGCCAGTATTTAATTGTACGTTCTCGATTAGGTCTGATACTCTATCCAAGCTCGGTATATCTAAGCTCCAAAGATGAACGATACCGTACAAGCGAGGGAGAACAGCCAACAACCTTTCATAATCCTCCCCTTGCGTCGGATCGATCCGAAAATATGGGGTGTCCCCCTCAGTATTTTGTTCATTGTTAGCCGAGCGATATTCTTGGCCAGCATAGACGAGCGTAGTTATATCCCCTTGCTGGCGTAATTGAGCTGCAAGTGCTTCGCCGTAGCCACTAGCATCGGCAAAGATGAGCCATTGTCTGCCCTCTGTTGCCACGACAGGTACTTTGACAGGTAAAGTAGATAGCGGCAGCAACTGCGGTTGCCAAACTACTTCATAAAGCCAATCGTAGATTTGCGCTTGTGTCGCTTCCTGACGCTGTTGTTTTACCAACAGTTCGATGATGCTGGGTAGGACTTCCCGTGCGTCGCCTGAAAGTACATCCGTCGCCACCAAAAGGTCTATGATTTGCTGCACGTTGCCTTGTTGGAGATGCTGCACAATGGTAGTCGAGGGACGGATTTCTGTGGTTTCTAAAGGTGGAGCGGCCTGTTCCTCGATCCAATAACGTTGACGCTTCCAGGCGTAGGTTGGTAGGCGTACCTTGCGTCTGGCGTAATCGCCATCAAAGCCCGCCCAATCTACCTGGACACCAAGCGCATACAGTCTCCCCAAACTCTCCAACAGTGTCTGCCAGTTGGGTTGGTTGGGGCGCAACGTGGGAATAGTGACAGGGCGATCGCGATCGGCAGTCTCGTCAAAACATTGTTGCACTAATCCTGACAAAATCGGTTTTGGGCCAACTTCGAGGAAGACTCTGACATCCTGCGCTTGCATAGTTGCAACACCATCAGCAAAACGCACAGGATTGCACACATGATTTACCCAGTAAGCAGGAGAAGCGATCGCTCCTTCCTCAAGAGCAGACTCATCGCAAATCAAGTCGCCTGTTAGGTTACTGACAAGAGCTATTTTGGGAGCGCTATAGTTAATTTCCCTCGCCACCTGTGCGAACTCCTGCTGCATTGGTTCCATCAATGGAGAGTGGAAAGCGTGTGAAACGGACAATCTCTTGCACCGGATTCCTTGAAGTTCTAGCGTGTTGGTGACGACTTGTACGGCTTGGCGATCGCCCGAAATGACGACGCTTCGTGGCCCATTCACTGCTGCGATCGCAACTCGGCGGTCAGCTTGAATAGCCGACCTCACTTCCTTGAGGGGGGCCGATATAGCAACCATCTCGCCATCTTGCGGTAGTGCCTGCATCAAACGGCCTCTTTCGGCAGCGAGTTTGAGACCATCCTCCAGAGAAAAGATACCCGCCACACAAGCTGCCACATATTCACCTATGCTATGGCCCATTACGATATCTGGCTCGATTCCCCACGATCGCCACATCTGTGCAAGCGCGTATTCTACGGCAAAAAGGGCAGGTTGGGTATAAGCCGTCTGGTCAATTTCGTTTGACTCATGGTCTGGATATAACACCGAAAGCAGTGGGTTTCCCCACGGACTGTTTCTTGATGAAAAAATGGATTGCAAGATTTCGGCGCAGCGATCTAAACAATCATGGAAGGTAGGCTGGGTCTCATAAAGTTCTCGCGCCATCTGCACATACTGCGAACCTTGACCTGTAAACAGAAAAGCGACCTTCGGTTTACGAATGTTTGAAGGGGCGTAACCTTGATTGATGTCCAAACTTACTGACCCTTCTTGATAAGCGGCCAAATGAGCCTGCATTTGGAGGCATGAAGTGGCAGATAGAGCAAGGCGATGAGCAAAATGGGTGCGTGCTGTATTGGCTGTGTAGCATATATCAGCAAGACTTGCATCAGTAGCCCTCAGAAACTCTTGATAGCGCCTAACTAAGTTAGCCAACGCTTCTTCATTCTTGGCACTAAGGGTCAGCAAGTGCGATGGTCTTTCGATTCGCGCGCGATCGCCAATTGGTTCGCTAGATGGGGCTTCAGACAACACAATGTGGGCGTTGGTGCCACTGAAGCTAAAAGAACTAACGCCTGCAATCCGCTTTCTATCCTTCGATGTTTTGTCATCCCAAGCATGAAGCGCGATCGGAATTTTAACGGGGAGATTTTTCCAATCAATATATGGATTTGGTGTCTTGAAATGCAAGTGAGGGGGAATCTGCTTGTTTTCTAGCATCAAGACAACTTTAATAAGCCCTGCAATGCCTGCGGCGGCTTCTAAATGACCAATATTTGTCTTAACCGAACCCACCCAAAGTGGTTCCGTTCGCTGACCAAACACTTCGTTCAATGAATCCATCTCAATAGGATCGCCAAGGGGGGTGCCTGTGCCATGCGCTTCTATATAACTCACATCATCTGGCGCAACACCTGCTCTATGCAAGGCTTGCTTAATTACAGAGACTTGTGCGGGGCCTCTTGGAGCCGTTAAACCGCTGCTATGACCATCATGATTGATCGTCGAACCGCGAATGATAGCAAGAATATTATCCCCATCGGCCGTTGCATCTGAGAGACGCTTCAGAGCAATCATCCCGCAGCCTTCGCCTCGCACATAGCCATTTGCATTTGCATCAAATGTTTTACAACTGCCATCAGGTGCCAGCATCCCCCCCTGAGAAAGGCCAATCATCTCACCTGGATCTATGAGTAAACCGACTCCGCCAGCTAGTGCTAGATGGCATTCTCGCTGACGCAGACTCTGACAGGCTTGATGAACAGAAACCAAAGAAGATGAACAAGCTGTATCGATCGCAAAACTGGGGCCCATCAAACCCAGGATATAGGATATCCTCCCCGCAGCGACGCTCACATCAGTGCCACTTAAGTCATACAAATCGGTTTGCCCAATCCGGTTCCTGTTTTCGATCTTTAAAGATTTGTAGTTGCTGCCACCAATACCGATAAATACACCAGTCGAACTATCAAAAAGGGTTGCGGGAACGATATTCGCCGATTCAAGAGCTTCCCAACTGACTTCAAGCAGTAAGCGTTGCTGTGGGTCCATGCTAACGGCTTCACGCGCAGAAATGTTAAAGAATGATGGCTCAAATGTATCGACCTCATCCAAAAAACCGCCGTAACGAGTATACATTTTCCCGACCGATGTGGGGTCGGCATCATAATATTTATCCACATCCCAGCGATCGGCAGGAATTTCTGTAATGGCTGATATACCCTCGCGCAGTAATACCCAAAAACGCTCTGGAGTGGTGACACCGCCCGGAAAACGGCAACTCATACCAACAATGGCGATCGGCTCATTCTTTTGGGCTTCTACCCCAGCTAATTGCGATCGTAGGCTATTGATCTCGTTCAAGGCATTTTTCATCAAAACGCCATAATTTGGCTGAGTCATCTTCGCTTATTACCCTGGGTAAGCCCCCATATCTTCTGACAGGGCTGTTTTATTCTAAGTTACTCCCTTCCCGCCAGAAAATTTTTGTATCTGGGGGTGGACAAATTATGCGATCGCACTGGTGGCCAGCCCACGAGTGATAACTAAGCAGTAATACTCACAGATATAGTTTTGAGAGCATTTCATGGGCGCGATCGTCCAACAGAAGGCTATTTTTTCGCGTAGGCGTAGCCAGCCGAAGGCATCGCACAAATCGAACTCACGTTTAATAAGATTTTTCCCCGTTTTACCCACCTAAAACTTTCACTCGAAGGGTGAAGCCCAAAAAACAGTAATCAAGCATCAAGATAGCTTATTAATAAATTACAAATCTCTTCCGTTAATGGTATTTTTGTTTCTATTTCTAGCCAAAGGTATTGACCAAAAGGATTATTTTCTAAAAACACATATTCATTGTTGGGAGTCACAATAAAATCCATCGCTCCATATAATAGTTTTTGCTCCTCCAAAAATTCGATGCAGAATCTTTCTATTTTTGCCGGTAGTTCAAAGATAGAATGTGGATTAATTTGAGTATGGAGTCGCCAATCAATTTTGGTCTCTTCATGGGCTTGTGAATCAATTTTAACGGCAAATACTTTTTTACCAATAATTGTAATCCTTAATTCAAAAGCTTTTTCGATATATTCTTGCAATTGAGTAGGTGATAAAGAAATATTTTTATAGAATTTATAAAAATCATTTTTGCCAATCTTTCTGGAGGGGATTCCCTGATTGAGCCCATCAATGGTCACATTTCCAGTATAAATGGTTTTAACTAAAATCTCTTTTCCGCACTCTAGAAAAAACTCTTTCGCTGTTTCTGGTTGAGTGGTTATAAGTGTTTTGGGAATTTTTACCCCGTATTTATTGACCAGTAAAAGTTGTTGAAATTTTACTTTCGCTTTATTGGCGATAAATGGTTAGTTGGGAAAAACCTGGAGAAATAGAGACTTTAGAAAACGAAAACAAACACACAAGAGTATTACAACTTCAAGGATATTCCTACAATTGACCCCTCGCCATCGCCTCCATCAGCACCAATTTTTTGTGGATGGGATCGGCCGCCACACATTGGGAGAGTCGTTGGGCTTCTACTTGCGCGTCGGCAACGATCGCGGATTCATCTACAGTGAGGACTCGGTAGTCTTCCACTAACAGTTTTCCCGCAACCATAACACTTTTAACTTCATGTCCTGAAGCAGCGTACACGAAGTTGGACACGAGATTGCGAATTGGATCTAGCAAGGTAGGCGAGAGGTTAAGGGCACTGAGGTCTAGTAAGATCAGGTCAGCTTCTTTGCCAACTTCAAGTGAGCCAATCTTGCGATCCAAGCCAATCGCCCGCGCCCCTTCGATGGTCGCCATGCGTAAGACTTCCCAAGCTGGCATGATGGTTGGATCGTGATATTTTATTTTGTTGAATAAGGCGGTCAGTTTCATCTCATTGAAGAGATTATTGTAGCTGCTGCCGATCGCAACGGGGCCACCTGCCTGCCGAAAGACGTGCGCGGGCGGCACTAGACCGTCGATGATGCCAATCATGCCGGAACAGAGCACCATACCAGCACCACTTTTGGCCACTTGTATCGCTTCTTCATCTGTCGCATCTGTCAGGTGAACCGCCAGCAACTGTTCGTCCAAATAGCCAATCTCAGCCAGAAAAGCAATCGGACGCTTACCATATCGTTTAACGATTTGCTCTGTTTCCCGATCGCCCTGCGCCACATGAAAATGCAGCATTAAGCCTTCCCGTTGTGCAATCTCTTTGGCTTCGCGTAGCATCTCCAGCGGCACCATATCTGGCGAATACATCCCTAACATGGTGGTGATACGTCCTTCTGCCGCCCCATTCCATGCACGGGAAAAGTCCACAGCCTCTGCCATCGCCCGCCGTCCCGCCTTTATATCGAAGGGATAAAGATCCCCCTCCTGAAGCGGTGGCAATTCCAGTGGGAGTGCGTCGAACATAGGGGCCAGACTAGCCCGTACTCCAATTTCATCAAAAAATTCTCCCCAGAGGGGACTAAAAACTTTATTATCGCAGAATGTTGTTGTGCCTGCCTTCAACTCTTCCACCACTCTCAAGCGTGTTGCAGCCATGCTCGCTACGGGTGTCATATGGGCGAAATAAGGCATTGTCGCGTCCATCAGCCAATTGGTTACATCTTGCGCCACCCCACGCATCAGCACCAAACTTGTGTCTACGTGAGCATTAATCAGCCCAGGCAAGACGGCGCAATTCGCGGCCTCAATAACCTTTCTGCCCTCAAAATGACTCAGCAACGCCTCGGTAGAATCAACGGCTACAATACGGCTACCCTCAATGGCGATCGCCCCATCAGCAATATATCCCACCCCCGCGCCCTGCATGGTAAAGAGATGAGCGTGGATTGCTAATGTATCTACCTGTTTTTTTGTTGTCATAAGATTCATGTTCGCTTCAGAAGAACGTAAACTTGAGATGAAAGACTGAAACTAAGTAATGCCAAGTCCGGTTGTCAAAACTCTTTATAAAAACTGACCCAATTCCGTTCTATCACCATCATCTTAGCTGCTGATACCGCTGCTCGTAGTAGTCCATACCAGGGTCGGCGTACTGTCCGCCAGTCGTCCAGAGCCGTTAGAAAACGGGACTTAAACGAAAATAGACAAGCAATAAAGGTACAATCCAGGCATGGCAGCAGATATTTCACATTAAGGCTTGAGTGATGAAAGAGCCAACTTCCGCCGCCATGCCTCCTTGCTTCCATAGATGGTGTAAACGCTTTGATGTTCTCTGGACACATCAAGCCCAAAAAAGGGAGTTTAGGAACTATATTGGGGGGTAACAACTGTTTGCAAAAGTCTACCTAAATCTGCTCAAATCTACCTAAAAACTGCGCTATGACGACTAAATGAGGAGAAATCAAAAACGGTAATTGAGATTATGTACGCCATCAAACTCGAACTCAAACTCAATAATAAGGAACGTACCTTGATGGCGCGACATTCTGGTTACGCTAGATTTTGCTACAACTACGCATTGAGCCTTTATCAAGAAGTGAAAAACCTCCCAGGTGGTAGCACAAAAAAAGTAGCAGCAATCGAAAGAGTTTTCACCAACCATGTCAAAAAGATGCCGGAATATCAATGGACTAACACCCTGTCTTCTAGGGTTTACAAAATGACATTCCGGTATTTTAAGGAGGCTTTATCCCGTTTCTTCAAAGGATTAGGAGAGTTCCCTAAATTCAAAAGAAAAAAAGATGGTGATTCATTCACTGTGGATGCTGCTGATTGGAATCACTCACTTTTATTGACAGCTAATAAGTCAATTAAAATTCCGACTCTCGGAACATTTCGACTCAAAGAATTTATCCCATTTCCCTGCGTAGCGCAGACGTTTACCATCTCTCGCACGGCGGATAAATGGTATGTATCCTTTGCTATTAAAGCCGAAAAAATACCACCAATGTTTCATCCCGTTGCTGAACCAGTGGGAATTGACTTAGGGGTATCAACATTTGCGACTCTTTCTGATGGCAATTCTTACGAGTCTCCTCGTCCACTCACTCAAGCGAAAACCAAGCTGAGCAAAGAACAGTGGAGAAATCGAAAAAAAGAATTGGGCAACAGAAAGTTAGATGTAAAAGCATCAAAAAATGCTCACAAACACTATCGTAGAGTTGCTAAAATTCACGCGAAAGTCGCTAATCAACGCCGTGATTTCTTGCAGAAAACCACAACAGAAATTAGCCAAAAATATGCTCACATTCGCATCGAAGATTTGAATGTGAGCGGGATGATTGCTAATCATAAGTTAGCGGCAGCCATTTCCGATTGTGGATTTTATGAATTTCGTCGTCAGTTGACGTATAAATCTGAAATGTATGCCACGAAAGTTGAGTTGGTAGATAGATGGTTTCCTTCTTCTAAAACCTGCTCAAATTGTGGTCATGTTCAGTCAATGCCATTAAAGGAACGAGTATTTAATTGCGGCGGCTGCAATTTATTAATTAATCGCGATCTAAACGCAGCAATTAACTTGTCTCGTTGTTCGGAAAAAGTAAGGCTAGCTCAGTCTGAAGTTACGCCTGTGGACAAGAAGGAGCCGACTCCCTTGGTAGAAGCAGGAAGTGAATGTCAAATCTGCCGTAGGTAGATTTGAGTAGGTTTCATGGAGCGGATTATTAGGAGAAAGTGAACGAAAAAGCCTGTCTCAAATTGCGAATAATGCTGTCGGACTAATCTATGAACCTGACATTTCCAAGCCAGTACGACTTTATACCCCGCTACTTCCGACTAGCTTTTACCAACGTCCTATCGAATATTATGGTACCGCTGGCTAATTTAGTCAGTATCATGTTCTTGGGTCATCTCTCGGAAATCCACCACCTAGCTGGAGTAGCCCTAGCTGGAAACCTCCTTAACTTTCTCTACTTTGTTTTATCGTTTTTACGAATGGGCACCACTGGGATAACAGCACAAGCCGTCGGACGAGATGACCGAGAGGGTGTGCTGTTGGTGGGACTGCGTAATGGTTTAATCGCTTTGGTGCTGGGGGTTGCGATCGTACTGTTGCAATACCCGTTGGGGGTGGTGGGGTTTTCTATACTAGATGTCGCCCCAGAGGTTAAGTCTTCAGCTCAAGCGTATTTTAACACCCAGAGTTGGGGAGCGCCTGCCATTTTGCTCAACTTTGTCCTGCTGGGCTGGTTTCTGGGACGGGAAAAAAATGGCTTAGTAGTGTTGTTGTCGGTTGTGGGCAATGCTGCTAATATCGCACTCGACTACTTGTTTATTATCCACTTAGACTGGTCGAGCATGGGGGCAGGAGTGGCTTCTGCTACAAGTCAATATCTCACCCTATTGGTGGGATTGTTTTTTGTGTGCAAAGAAATCCCGTGGCCAGAGGTACGAGAAGTAGCTGGAAAAATTTGGGACATAAAAGCTATACGCTCCAACTTAACTCTCAATGGAAACATCTTTGTCAGCAATTTAGTTTTTATGTTTACCGCCTTAACGTTTAACTACGAGGGGGCGCAAATGGGGACAATTATCTACGCTCAAAATGCCTTACTCTTACAAATATGGAGTTTGAGCCTCTACATTGTTGAAGGATTGGGATTCGGTACAGAAACTCTGGCAGGAAACTTTAAAGGGAAAGGAGCCACAGAACAGTTAGCACCCCTGGCAAAAGTTTCTGTGGGAATGGCTCTGCTGGTTAGCGTAGTTTTCGGCGGAGCGTGTTGGCTATTTCCCGATACTGTTTTTGGGTTGTTAACCAACCACACGGAAATCATTGAGAATATTGATATTTTTATTCCCTGGTTGGTACTTCTCCTAGTATGCAATTCATTATATTGCATACTCAGTGGGTACTTCTTGGGTTTGGCTCAAGGGCATATTCTCCGCAATGTTAGCTTAGTCGCGCTTGGTGTAGGATTTTTGCCTGCGGATGTAGCCGCAGTTAAATTTGAGAGTAACCATATCTTGTGGTTGGCTTTCTTTTTGTTCAACGCCATTGGAATGCTGATGTTTGGAGTCCAGATGGCCAGGACATATATCAGTGATGTTGAGGAGAATAGTGTATCTATTCCCGCTTTAGAAGCTACTCACACCTTGGCTTTAACTATAGAAGAAACCAGTCAAAAGATGGTAGCTGAAAAAATGGAGGTAGGTCAGGATTAAAGGTCATCGATCAACTAATGGTTAAATGTACTAAGAACAACAAACCACCAACAATTAACCCCAAAAATGTAGCGCGAGATATGCAAAAAAGAATTGTTAATGCCTGGAATGAATGGGATGAACTAGAAGAGATAGTGGTCGGGATTGCAGATGATGCCTATTTTGAACCGACTGAGCCAGGCAACCACCCCACTTTACGCGACAAAAACATTGCGGAAATATTACCTTTCCCCAGGGGGCTGAAAAAGCAAGAAGTCACAGAGAAAGCTAATGAGGAGTTGAATGGGCTGGTAGCACTTCTAGAATCACACTGCGTAACTGTGCGCCGCCCAGAGAAACATAACTTTGGCGTGTCTGTGAAAACGCCGCTCTTTGAGGTAGAGAATCAATATTGTGCGGTCTGCCCGCGTGATGTTTTGATCACCTTTGGTAACGAAATTCTCGAAGCAACTATGTCTCGGCGATCGCGTTTCTTCGAGTATCTGCCTTATCGCAAGCTAGTCTACGAATACTGGCACAACGATCCTTATATGATCTGGAATACTGCGCCCAAACCGAGTATGCAGGATGCCATGTATCGCGAAGAGTTCTGGGAGTGGCCGCTAGAAGAGCGCTTTAAGCGGATGCACGATTTTGAATTTTGCATAACCCAGGATGAGGTGATTTTTGATGCGGCAGACTGTAGCCGTTTTGGCTGTGATATCTTTGTGCAGGAGTCCATGACGACCAATCGTCTAGGAATTCGCTGGCTCAAACGGCATTTGGAGCCACGCGGCTTCCGCGTGCATGATGTTCACTTCCCACTAGATCTTTTTCCCTCCCACATTGACTGTACCTTTGTCCCGTTGGCACCTGGCGTTGTGCTAACGAATCCAGAGCGCCCCATCAAAGAGGGCGAAGAGAAACTCTTCATGGACAACGATTGGCAATTCATCGAAGCAGCACAACCCACTTCAAGCAACGAGGAGATGCCCATGTTCTGCCAGTCAAGCAAATGGTTGGCGATGAATGTGTTGAGCATCTCGCCCAAGAAGGTTATCTGCGAAGCGCAAGAGCATCGGCTTCATGATTTGCTCGACAAGCACGGCTTTGAGGTCTACCCGATTCCCTTCCGCAATGTCTATGAGTTTGGCGGCTCTCTGCACTGTGCAACGTGGGATATCCGTCGCAGGGGAACCTGTGAAAATTACTTCCCTAAACTAAACTACACGCCGCTAGCTGCAACAACCAATGGCGTGTCCTGCTTCATTATGTATAGCAACCGCCAGGGCGATTAGGGCAAGTACAACTGTTACCTTTAGTCCAGAATCCTTTACAGAGTAACCTCTTGCCTCTTCCCTCTTCCCTAGCCCCTAGCCCCTAGCCCCTAGCCCCTAGCTATAGAAGGCCCTCCACCCATGACAGAGAAAGAACGTCAACAGGTTTTATTTGATGGGAACGCAACGCAAACTGAGTTTCCCGATCTCTGCGTTCACCAATTGTTTGAGCAACAAGTTGCAGAGCAACCGGACGCGATCGCACTCATTTTCAACGATCGATCCCTTACCTATGGGGAACTAAATACACGCGCTAACTACGTAGCCCAGCGTCTCTTGTCCCTAGCCTGCCAGCCTGATGACCTCATCGCCATCTGCATCGAGCGATCGGCTGAACTGTTCATTGGTTTGTTGGGTATCCTGAAGGCTGGATGTGCATACGTGCCGTTAGATGCAGATTATCCAGCCGATCGCATCGACTATATGTTGCGTAACTCTAGCGCAGGTGTGTTGCTGACATCAAACAACGTTGCCCAGAAACTTGCATCAACCGTACCTGCGCTGCAAGGGTGCCAGCTTGTTTGTTTGGATGGAGAGTTCGAGGTTTTTCAAGAAAAGACGGTCTGTGACACGCTACAAACAGAAGTTTCTCCCAACAATTTGGCCTACTGCATCTACACCTCTGGTTCCACTGGCAATCCCAAAGGGGTTTTGATGGAACATCGATCGCTGGTCAATATGCTCTGGTGGCATCAGCAGACGCGGCGATCGGTTCGGGGTGTCAGGACGTTGCAATTTTGTGCAGTGAGCTTTGACTTCTCTTTCCATGAGATATTCTCCACGCTCTGTCTTGGCGGGACGCTGGTCTTAGTTCCAGACGCAGTACGCCAAAATCCCTTTGCGCTGGCCGAGTTCATCAGCCAACAGGCGATCGAGAAATTGTTCCTGCCCGTCACGGCGCTGCTACAGTTAGCCGAGGCTGCCGATGGGAGCAGACACATCCCAACTGCGCTTTGCGAAGTCATCACCACAGGCGAACAGATGCGTGTTACACCCGCCGTCGCCAACCTCTTTCGACATACTGGGGCTATCTTGCATAACCACTACGGCGCAACGGAATTTCAAGATGCCACCACCCATAACTTAGATGGCGATCCAGAGAGTTGGCCGACGCTGGTGCCAGTGGGGTGTCCGCTGCACAATGTTCAAGTGTATATTCTGGATGAGGCCCAGCAACCTGTGCCTGTTGGTGAAGAGGGTGAGTTCTGTATTGGTGGTGTTGGCGTGGCGCGTGGCTATCACAATCTGCCCGATCTGACGAATGAGAAATTCATCCCCAATCCATTTCTGGAATTCACTAAGACTAGCGGGCAGGGGGGCAAACTCTACCGCACGGGCGACCTAGCACGCTACCTGCCCGACGGCACGATCGAGCATTTGGGACGCATAGATCATCAAGTCAAGATTCGCGGCTTCCGTGTAGAGCTAGGTGAAATTGAGACTGTGTTGGCACGTCATCAGGCTGTGCGCGAATGTGTCGTTGTGGCACGCGAGGTTACAGGTGATACGCAGTTGGTGGGGTATATCATCCAAAACGATACAGATGGAGTCAGTTTCGAGCAACTAGAACCCATCTGGCGGCGACATCTAGAAGAGGTGCTGCCAGAACACATGGTGCCCTCCCGATTTATCCAGCTCGACGTTATGCCGTTGACCCCCAGTGGAAAGCGCGATCGCCATGCCTTGCCTGTTCCCAAGCGTGCGCGTCCGGCTTTGTCCACGCCATTGGTCAAGCCTCATACGCAGACAGAGCAACGTCTGGCAGAAATTTGGAGTAGACATCTTGCACTGGATAGCGTTGGCATTCATGACAATTTCTTTGAGTTGGGGGGCACATCTCTGCTCTTGACCCAGGCGCACAAAGCATTGCACAGCGTCTTTGACATTCAACTGTCGGCTGTTGCGCTCTTTCAATATCCGACGATTCAGACATTGGCCAGTCATATCGACTCCCAGCGTCACGGAAGCCAAAACGGAGAAAGTCAAAAAGGCGCACACGAGAATCTAAGCCAGCGTTTTTCGTCTCGCCAATCTGAATCCGCCCAATCTAATATTGCCATCATCGCAATGGCTGGACGCTTTCCTGGGGCTGAAACCATCGAGCAATTTTGGCAAAATCTCTGCAATGGCGTTGAATCGATCGCCTTCTTCAGTGATGATGAGTTGGAGCAAAGTTCGCCAGATTTGAGCAACAATCCCAATTACGTCAAAGCAGGGGCGGTATTGAATGAAATCGATCGCTTTGACGCTGACTTTTTTGGCTACAGCCCCAAAGAAGCTGCCGCGTGCGATCCACAGCAGCGTATATTGCTCGAATGTGCATGGGAAGCCTTTGAACGCGCTGGCTACAACCCCGAAACGTATCCAGGGTCAGTTGGTGTTTATGCCGGTTCGAGCCTGAGTACCTATCTGCTCAACAATATCTGCTCCGATTTAGGCATCATTACCGATCGGCCTTTTATCGAAACGGATATGGCGCAGTTTCAAGCCAAAATTGGCAACGATCGCAGCTATCTCGCCACACGCATTTCCTACAAGCTCAACCTCAAAGGGCCGAGTGTCAATGTGCAGTCTGCCTGCTCAACCTCATTAGTAGCAGTCCACATGGCCTGCCAGAGTCTCATTAGTGGAGAGAGTGACATGGCTTTGGCGGGTGGCATCTCTGTGGTTGTCCCCCACAAAGGGGGCTATCTCTATGAAGAGGGCATGATTCGATCGCGGGATGGTCACTGTCGCGCCTTTGATGCAGAAGCGCAGGGGACTCTCTTTGGCAATGGAGGTGGCTTGGTCTTGCTCAAACGCTTGCAGGATGCGCTGGACGATCGCGATCGCATTGTGGCTGTTATCAAAGGTTCGGCCATCAACAACGACGGGGCCCTCAAGATGGGCTACACAGCTCCAAGCGTAGATAGACAGGCCGATGTTATTAGTGAAGCACTCGCCAGGGCCGACGTGGATGCCAGCACTATCGGTTATGTGGAAACGCACGGCACAGGCACCAAACTGGGCGACCCGATTGAAGTTGCAGGGTTAACACAGGCATTTCAGCGCAGTACGGACAGCGTACTTGATGCACGGCAATGTGCCATAGGTTCAGTTAAAACTAACATCGGTCACTTGGATGAAGCGGCAGGCATTGCTGGTTTGATCAAGGCGGCGTTGGCTGTGCAACATGGGCAGATTCCACCGAGCTTGCACTATGTCAAACCCAACCCCCAGATTGATTTTGACGCAACCCCGTTCTTTGTCAACACGGAATTACGCGAATGGTCAAGGAATGGTCATCCGCGACGGGCGGGAGTGAGTTCTTTTGGTGTCGGTGGAACCAACAGCCATGTTGTGCTGGAAGAACCTCCTGTGCGAGAAACCACAGCGACTTCCTCTTTGCCAGAACGGAGTCATCACCTATTAACGCTCTCTGCCCCTACACAAAAGGCTTTACACGATCTGGTGCAACGCTACATCCACCATATCGAGGCACACCCCGATCTTGACTTAGGCGACCTCTGTTTCACAGCCAACACAGGACGCAAGCATTTTGAGCATCGTTTGGCAGTGGTGGCCGAATCAATTTCAGGCTTGCAAACACAACTCAAAACTGCACAGACTGCGATTTCAGCACAACAAGAAAATGCCACACCGACGATCGCTTTCCTGTTTACAGGACAAGGTTCGCAGTACGTCAATATGGGACGCACACTCTACGATACTGAACCAACATTCCGAGCAGCCCTCGATCGCTGTGATGCCATCCTGCAACAAGATTTAGGGATCGAGTCCATTCTCTATGTCATTTTTGGCTCATCTGAGCATAGCCTCTCGTTAGATAACACGGCCTATCTCCAGCCCGCCCTCTTTGCCGTCGAATATGCGCTCTATCAGTTATGGCGCTCGTGGGGCATCCAGCCGACCGTAGTGATGGGTCATAGCTTGGGTGAATACGTGGCCGCTTGTGTGGCGGGGGTCTTTAGCCTGGAAGATGGGCTTAAACTGGTTGCAGAGCGGGGACGGCTGATGCAGGCGCTTCCTCGTGATGGGAGCATGATTTCTGTGACGGCAAGTGAGGCGGAGGTTACAGATTTCATTCGGCCTTATAGGGGACAGGTGGCGATCGCAGCGATTAATGGCCCCCAAAGTGTTGTAATTTCTGGGCAACAGGAAGCGATTGCTGCTATTTGTGCCACGTTGGAAACTGAGAAAATCAGAAGCGAGAGGCTAAACGTCTCCCATGCCTTCCACTCGCCGCTAATGGAACCGATATTGGACTCTTTCTCGCAGGTTGCACAAGAGGTGACATACTCGGAACCGAAAATCAAGCTCATCTCCAATTTGACGGGACAATTGGCAAGCCATGAAGCTTGTACCCAGGAACCCCAAATCGCCACCGCAGAGTATTGGGTGCGCCATGTGCGGCAGCCTGTCCGATTTGCGGCAGGAATGGAGAGCCTGGAGCGTCAAGGGGCAAACATATTTATAGAAATCGGCCCCAAACCCGTTCTTTTGGGCATGGGACGCAACTGCTTGCCTGAAGGTGAGGGGGTTTGGTTGCCTAGTTTGCGCCCGAAACAGGATGATTGGCAACAGCTATTAAGTAGTTTGTGCAAGCTTTACTTAGCAGGTGTGACCGTCGATTGGGCAGGTTTCGATCGGGGGTATGCTCGTCGCCGCGTGCCACTACCGACTTATCCTTGGCAGCGAGAGCGGTATTGGGTAGAGCCAATTAGTAGTCATCAGCGATCGCTACCACCAGCCACAAATACTACCAAGTCAACTCGCTACGCCAGCGTGGCACAGCATCCTCTGCTTGGTCAACGGCTCCAGTTGTCGCGTACTCAAGAGATTTACTTTCAAAGCTTCATCCACTCCGACTCCCCAATTTGGGTAGCCGATCATAAAGTATTTGGAAATGTCATCATTCCGGGCGTTGCCTATTTCGAGATGGCACTGGCAGCAGGGAAAGCACTTAAACCAGAAAGTACATTCTGGCTCGAAGATGTGTCGATCGCACAAGCACTCATTATTCCCGATGAAGGGAAAACTGTGCAAATAGTTTTAAGCCCACAAGAAAAGTCCGCTTATTTTTTTGAAATCCTCTCCTTAGAACAAGAAAACTCTTGGGTGCTTCATGCCTCTGGTAAGCTATTCGTCCCAGAGCAATTGCTAGAAACCGAGCCCATCGACTTGATGGCGTTACAGGCACATTGTTCTGAAGAAGTAGCGGTAGACGTGCTTTATCAGGAAGAAATGGCGCGTCAGATGGATATGGGGCCAATGATGCGGGGGGTGAAGCAGCTTTGGCGTTATCCAGTCTCATTTGCCAAAAGCCATGATGCGATCGCACTCGCCAAGGTTAGCTTGCCAGAAATCTTGCTTCACGAGTTTAATGCCTACCAATTCCATCCCGTACTCTTGGATGCGGGGCTTCAAATGATAACGGTCTCTTATCCTGAAGCCAGCCAAGGTCAGACTTATGTACCCGTTGGCATTGAGAGTCTGCAAGTCTACGATCGTCCTAGTTCAGAACTGTGGTGTCGCGCCCAATATCGGCCTCCTTTGAGTACAGATCGAAAGCAGGATATTGATTCGCCACCAAAGAAACTGATTGCAGACCTTCATCTATTTGATACCGAGGGACGTGCGATCGCCATTATGTCCGGCGTGCAATCTGTCCTCGTGCGCCGTGAAGAAATGTTGCGATGGCGAAACGCCGCGCCGAAGGCATCGCAAGACTCTTGGCGAAATTGGCTTTATCAGGTCGTGTGGAAACCTCAAGCGCGTTTTGGACTCTTACCGAATTACCTGCCAACGCCAGATAATATTCGCAAACGCCTCGAAACAAAGTTAGCTTCGGCGATCGTCGAAGCAGATTTGGCAACTTATGGTATCGCCTATACCCAACTCGAAAGGTTAAGTCTGGCTTACGTTGTGGACGCTTTCCAACAAATGGGGTGGCTGTTTGAACTCGGCGAACGTTTTTCCACTGCCCAGAAGGGCTCGGAGTTGGGGGTTGTCGATCGACATCGGCAACTGTTCGCTCGTTTGCTCGATATCCTAGCCGAAGCAGGAATACTCCGAGGCGAAAAGTCGATGACGACATGGGAAGTTATTTCACACCCTGAAACGATTGACCTACAGGTGTTTCTCGATCGACTCGAAGCAAAAGAAGCACAAGCTGAGATCGCACTGGTCTCGCGTTGCGGTGCAAAATTGGCAGAAGTACTACAAGGAAGATACGACCCCATACAGTTGCTCTTCCCTGCGGGCGACACAACAACATTAAGCAAGCTCTATGGCGAAGCCAAAGTTTTAGGTGTCACGAATACTCTCGTACAAGAAGCGGTTCTTTCAGCCCTCGATCAGTTACCGCAGGAACGTGGTTGGCGAATTTTAGAGATTGGTGCTGGCACAGGCGGAACCACAGCCTACTTGTTACCGCATCTGCCTGTCGATCGCACAGAATATGTCTTTACCGACATCAGTTCCTTTTTTATCGGCAAAGCGAGAGAGCGCTTTAAAGATTACCCGTTTGTGCGCTATCAGGTATTAAACATCGAACAAGCGCCACAGGCGCAAGGATTTGAATCCCTAAAGTACGATTTAATCGTGGCGGCGGATGTATTACATACTACTAGCGACTTGCGTCAAACGCTGGCAAATGTCCAGCAATTGTTGGCACCAGGCGGGATGTTGATCCTGATGGAAGACAGCGAACCCGCACGTTGGGCCGATATAACTTTTGGCTTAACAGAAGGCTGGTGGAAGTTTACAGACCGTGACTTACGCCCCAACCATCCGCTATTGTCTCCCGATCGCTGGCAAATGTTGTTGCAAGAAATGGGATTCAGCCAAACAACTGCTTTATGGCCAGAAATAGATGGCCCCCATAAATTGCCACGCGAGGCGGCGATCGTGGCGCGTAAGGAACCAGCAGTCAGAACACCGCGAAGATGGCTGCTCTTGGCTGATGAGGAGATTGGTGGGCTACTAGCAAAACGGTTGCGTGGAGAAGGAGAGGATTGTACGCTCCTTTTACCAGGGGAAAAGTACGCAGAGATAGACTCGCAAACGTTCACGATCGCTCCTACAAGCCTTGAAGATTGGAAACAATTGTGGAAGCGGGTAACAAACATCCAAGAAATCGTGCATTGTTGGAGCATGGTTTCGACTGACTTGGAGGCGACCACTCTTTTAAGTTGTGGCAGTACGCTGCACTTAATTCAAGCGCTGGCAAGCTATCCAGAAACCCCTCCTCGCTTGTCACTGGTTACGTTGGGCGCACAAGCCGTCAACGAACATCACGTTCAAAATGTGGTTGAATCGGCTCTGTGGGGGATGGGAAAAGTAATTGCGATCGAACACCCAGAGCTAGGGGTGGTGCAAGTGGATTTAGACCCCAATACGACAGTTGAGGCGCAAGTGGAAGCGCTTAAGGGCGAACTTTTCGCGATCGCAGAGCCTGCATCAGCAACAGTGGAAGTAGAGCAGGGGGGCAAGGGGGCAGGGGAGCAGGGGGGCAGGGGAGAGATTTCCATATTCCATCTCCCCCGCTCCCCCGCTCCCCCGCTCCCCCGCTCCCCCGCTCCCCTGCTCCCCCGCTCCCCCGCTCCCCCGCTCCCCATTCTTTATGCGCCCGATCTGCAAACGCGACCTCGCGAACAGCAAATAGCATTTCGCGAACAAAGGCGTTATGTGGCAAGACTTTCGCCCTTAGCCCGCCCCACTAGAGGGGAAGATAAACAAGAGCCTCTCACATTCCGCGACGATGGCAGCTATCTGATTGCTGGTGGTCTAGGCGGACTGGGGTTACTGGTGGCTCGTTTTCTAGTTACGCATGGGGCCAGGCACCTTGTGCTGGTCGGACGACGTGGTGCGAGGGAGGAGCAGCAAGCTCAATTAAGCGAACTAGAGCAACTGGGAGCTTCCGTGACAGTCGTACAAGCCGATATTGCCGATGCAGCACAACTAACCCGATCGCTTGCAGCAGCAACGTACCCACCATTACGGGGCGTTATTCACGCGGCAGGTACATTAAATGATGGGATTCTACAGCAGCAAAGTTGGCAAGCCTTTGAAGAAGTGATGGCTCCCAAGGTAGCAGGTGCGTGGAACCTACATACACTGACCAAAAATCAGCCTTTAGATTTCTTTGTCTTGTTCTCTTCCGCCACCTCTTTGCTCGGTAACGCTGGGCAAGCCAATCACGCTGCGGCAAACGCTTTTCTTGATGCGATCGCCTCTTATCGTCGCCACTTAGGGCTACCGAGCCTATCAATTAATTGGGGTACGTGGAGCGAAGTGGGAATTGCGGCTCGACTTGGACTAGATAAGTTGTCCAGCAAACAGGGAGAGGGAACCATTACCCTGGCACAGGGTTTGCAAATTCTCGACCAGTTGCTCAAAGACGAGAGTACGGTGCATCAAGTGGGTGTCATGCCGATCGACTGGCCACAATTCTTAGCAAGGCAATTGACTCCGCAGCCGTTCTTCAGCGATGTGATGAAGAATATTGACACCTCCGGTAAACTAACCTTGCAGGAGAGGGGCTCTCGCTCCCAAGCTTACGGGCATAATATTCGAGATCAATTAGAGAAAGCTCCGCCCAAAGAGGGTATGACTCTCTTGCAGGCTCATGTTCGGGAGCAGGTGGCCCTAGTTTTGGGAATAGACGCGAATACTCTACTGGCAAAGCAAGAGGTGGGCTTCTTTACCCTGGGAATGGATTCCCTGGCCTCTGTCGAGTTAAGAAACAGGTTACAAGCCAGTTTGGGTTGCTCTCTTTCTTCCACTTTGGCTTTAGACTATCCAACGCAACAGGCTCTCGTGAATTATCTTGCCGACGAATTGCTAGAAACACCTAAGCAGCTACAAAAGCCTGAATCTGATGAAGAAGATGAGATGTCGTCAATAGATGAGATAACGCAGTTGCTTGCCGCGAAACTAGAGATGGAACTGTGAACGAACCTGACGGTCAACGGAGTACCGTTAGACCGCAGGCTTCTATTTCCCTTTGTGCAAGGGCTTTTTTGAGTGACGAAGTTCCCCCGCCACTTTGATGAATTAGACCAATCTTTTTGATCAGCTTAGCCGAGTTTTCATCTCGGTCTAAAGACTCGCCGCATTGACAAGAATGCCACCGCTCCGACAATTCTTTCGGTACTTTATTGAGGCAATTCCAGCAATGCTGAGAAGTTCCCCTCGGATCGACGAACAAAACATTCTTACCCAATTTCCAGGCAACATACTTGAGGACATTGGCAAATTGACCGTGAGCAGCATCAAGCATTGATTTGTTTAGACCACTCTTGGCTGCTTGACCATTCGGCAAATAAACCAAGTTGCCATCTTCAATGTCTGTCTTGATTTTAGCGCGTCTTGTTAAATTCTTGATACTCAAATCTTCAACCACCAAAACATCACACTTGCCAAATAGTTCATGTGCTGTCTTGAATTGAAAATCAAGCCTCGCTCTAGCTACAAATTGATGCAGCCGAGAAATCTTGCTCTTGAGAATATGCCAAGACTTAGAGCCTTTGACTCTACTAGCCAACTTTGCCTGAAGTTTTGCTAATTTCTCAGCAGATTTCCTCAAGAATCTAGGATTCTCAATTCTTTCACCGTTGGAGAGGTAAACATAATTAGTGATTCCTAAGTCAATACCAAGAGTGTTTTCAGTAGTCGGTTGAATCTCTGCAACCGTCACGGGAACCGTTTTATCTTCTAACGTCAGGGCAATATACCACCCGTCTGCCTCTCTAATAACCGTCCCCGTCTTGACCTTGAATCCTGTTGGTATTGGGCGATGGAATACCATCGGCACTTGACCTATTTTGGCCAGGCATTGATAGGTGTTCTCGTGGATTCCCACCATCTAAACCTTTCGCCGAGGCGGTAGTTGTATTGCCTACGGCAGAGTTCTAGGTGGGTCGCAATCGTTGCCAACTGAGCTTTTGTGGGCTTGAGGCGGTATTTGTAGGTGAGTTGCATTGGAAACTTCCTTTCGGCGACTTAGAAGTGAATTCCCTGAAAGAGTGAATGAGTTTTACCGCACAAAAATCACAGTTTAAATGCGAAACAGCTTAGTTCGTATTTCATCGCTTCCTGTGGAGGTGTCACTGTTTCTGCACTTAGAGGTATATTGAAAATCAGGATGCTCCAGAAGATTGATCCACGGTAGTCGAGTCTAATTGTCGGCTTCCGTACCTCCATCCGACGAGCCTTTCATCCCTGCGGTAATTTATTCGGGGTACTTCGCGCAGCGCTCAGATTCATCCCCTCTAAATATACCGAGGGACTTCCCGGCTGTTAGTTAAGCACATGGATAAAAAACTAGAAATATACGAACGATTAGTCAAGCAATCCTATCACAAGATAGAGGCTCTGGAAGCTGAAGTTAACAGGTTGAAGGAGAGCCAACACGAACCGATCGCGATCGTTGGTATGGGCTGTCGATTTCCGGGTGCGAATAGTCCAGAAGAGTTCTGGCAGTTGTTGCGTGATGGGGTTGATGCTATTGGTGAGGTACCAAAAGACCGCTGGGATGTTGATGCCTATGTAGACGGAAATCTGGAAAGCGCAGACAAGATGTCAATTCGCTTTGGTGGGTTTGTCGAGCAACTTGAGGAGTTTGATGCTCAATTCTTTGGCATATCACCGCGAGAAGCGGTTTCTCTTGACCCACAGCAACGTTTGCTATTAGAGGTGACTTGGGAAGCACTGGAAAACGCAGCGGTGATTCCACCTTCGGCAACGGGCGTATTCGTTGGTATTAGTAACCTTGATTATCGTGAAATACTCTTGAAGCAAGGAGCAATTGATACTTATTTGGCTTCGGGTAATGCTCATAGTACAGCCAGTGGTCGCTTATCCTACTTTCTAGGTCTGACAGGCCCCTGTCTCTCAATAGATACGGCTTGTTCTTCGTCGTTGGTGGCTGTACATCAGTCACTGATAAGTCTGCGCCAGCGAGAATGTGACTTAGCGTTGGTTGGGGGAGTCTATCGGCTGATAGCGCCAGAGGAAAGTATCTCACTAGCAAAAGCCCGTATGTTGTCTCCCGATGGTCGTTGCAAAGTCTTTGATGCGTCGGCAAATGGGTATGTCCGAGCCGAAGGATGTGGCGCGATCGTGCTCAAGCGCTTGTCGGACGCACAAGCCGATGGGGACAACATCTTGGCGTTGATTCGCGGGTCAGCCATCAACCAAGACGGTCGCACGAGTGGCTTGACCGTTCCGAATGGCCCCCAACAAGCTGCCGTAATTCGCCAAGCGATCGCCAATAGCGGCATCACACCAAAACAAGTTAACTATATAGAAACTCATGGCACAGGAACTTCATTAGGAGATCCGATCGAAGTCGGCGCGTTGGGAACGATCTTTAATCAGCGATCGCAGCCTTTAATTATTGGTTCAGTCAAAACAAATATTGGCCATCTAGAAGCCGCAGCAGGGATTGCTGGACTGATTAAGGTCGTCCTTGCCATGCAGTATGGCGAAATCCCGCCTAATTTACACTTTCACCAGCCCAGTCCTCGCATTAACTGGGAGCGATTGCCGATCGCCATCCCAACAGAACGCACAGCTTGGCCTGCGGGCGATCGCTTCGCCGGGATCAGTTCTTTCGGTTTTAGTGGCACCAATGCTCATGTCGTGTTAGAGGAAGCCCCAAAAATAGAGCCGTCTACTGTAGAGATTCATTCAAAGCAGCGTGTTCTTACCTTATCAGCAGAGACACCTCAAGCACTACAAGAACTTGCTCGGCGTTATGTGACTTATCTAACTAAAAACTTGCAGGAGAGTCTGGCGGATATTTGCTTTACAGCCAACACAGGGCGCAAACATTTTAAACATCGCTTTGCCGCAGTAGCAGAGTCTAAAACGCAGTTGCGCCAGCAATTGGAAACGTTTGCGCGATCGGGAGAGGGGCTCTTTGAGGCGACCTCTCTCTCAAAAATAGCTTTTCTCTTTACAGGTCAAGGCTCGCAGTATGTAGGAATGGGGCAAGAACTTTATGAGAGCCAACCTACCTTCAGGCAAACGATCGATCGCTGCGATCGGATTTTGCGATCGCATTTGGGCAAGTCGATCCTCTCAATACTCTATCCCAGCCAAGAGATGGGACTGGACGCAACATCCCAAATTGATGAAACGGCTTATACTCAACCCGCTCTTTTCGCTCTCGAATATGCACTGGTGCAGTTGTGGCGCTCGTGGGGCATTGAGCCTGATGTGGTGATGGGGCATAGTGTGGGAGAATATGTGGCCGCTTGTGTGGCGGGTGTCTTTTCTTTAGAGGATGGTCTCAAACTGATTGCGGAAAGAGGCCGTCTGATGCAAGAATTGCCTCGCGATGGGGCGATGGTATCGGTGATGGCCAATAAATCGCGCATAGAGCAAGCGATCGCACCTTTGGGCCGAGAGGTTTCTATTGCGGCCATCAATGGCCCAGAGAGTGTGGTTATCTCTGGTAAAAGGGAGACATTACAACAGATTACCCAACAGTTAGTTGCCGAAGGCATCAAGACACGCCAACTAACTGTTTCTCACGCCTTTCACTCGCCATTGATGGAGCCAATGTTAGGTCAATTCCGCCGAGTTGCCAACACAATCACCTATCAACCACCGCAGCTCAACCTAATCTCGAATGTCACAGGCCGACGAATATATGAAGAAATCGCCACTCCCGATTACTGGGTGAGACATTTGCAAGAGGCTGTCCGTTTTGCGGATGGGGTTAAGGTGTTACACGAACAGAATGTCAATTTCGCGATCGAAATCGGCCCCAAACCCACACTGCTTGGCATGGTTGAGTTACAAAGTTCTGAGAATTCATCCTCTGCGCCAATGATGATGATGCCCAGTTTGCGCGAGCATCGTAGCGACTGGCAGCAGATGTTGGAGAGCTTGAGTCAACTCTATCTACATGGTGTTGAGATTGACTGGATCGGTTTTGATAAAGACTATGTGCGACATAAAGTTGTCCTGCCGACATACCCCTGGCAGCGGCAGCGTTACTGGGTAGAATCAGCCCAACAGAAGCACGCCGCTAAAAGCCTGCATCCTCTACTCGACAGGTGCATGAAACTGCCGCGTCACAACGAAACAATCTTTGAGAAAGAATTTAGTCTAGAGACATTGCCCTTTCTTGATGACTATCGCATTTATGGTGCAGTTGTGTTGCCAAGTGCAAGCTATCTATCAATGCTACTGAGTATTGCCGAGTCATATACAAATGGTCATTTAAGAGGAGGGAATAGTGCAAAGCAAACTACCTATTTGCTAAAAGATGTTACCTTCCCTTTACCTCTGGCGATCGCTGATGAAGCGAGTCGCACAGTGCAAGTCGCCTGTTCTCCCTCTAATGCTGCGCTAAACAAGCGTGGCAACGAGACACAATTTGAATTGTTTAGCTTTGCTGAGGATGTACCTGAGAGCAACAGTACAGATGCTAATTTTGAGACACCCGTCACCCATGCCAACGGGCAATTTAAGCTTGAAGATACAGTGCCTCCTAGAGTGGAGCTAGAAGAAATACAAGCACGTTGCCCGCAGGAAATCGATCGCAACCTTTTCTATCAAACATTCACAGACAAAGGTCTGGTTTTTGGCCCTCGTTTTCGCTGGTTAGAAAAAGTATGGATAGGCAATGGAGAAGCCTTGGCGCGTCTGCAAAAACCGGAAAGCATTGAATCGTTCAACGGATATGTAATTCATCCCGGTTTGTTGGATGCCTGTACGCAAGTGCCATTTGCTATTTCGTCTGGCGATGAAAATGGGAAATCAGAAACGACAGTGCCCTTTGCGCTGAAGGAACTACGTTGTTATCAGCCTGCAAGCGGACAAACGTGGTGGGTTCATGCCACAGAAAAAAATAGATACACATGGGAAGTTTCTCTGTTTGATGAGAGTGGGCAAGCGATCGCGGAATTTGTAGGGTTAGAAGCTCGTGTTGCTATGCCCGAAGCCTTGCAAGGGGTAGACTTTTGGCATGACTGGCTCTATACCGTCGATTGGCGATCGCAACCTCTACTAATCTCGGAGGGGCTGGATGTTAATAAAACAGGTGCAGAAACGTGGCTTCTTTTTGCACAACCCGAAGGAATAGGGGCGGACTTGGCAGCACATTTGCAGAGCCAAGGAAAGCGGTGTATTTTTGTAGTGCCTGGGCGTGAGTATACTGTTACCGAGCAACACATTACACGCGCTGGACATCTTGGTGATGTCGCCCTCGATGGTGTGACAAAATTAACAACAGTTGTCACACTTAATCCCGCTTTTCTTAATGACTATAAATGTTTTTTGGAAACTCTGACAGACAGTGGATCGCCTTGTCAATATGTACTCTATCTGTGGAATCGTCACGATCTAACAAATGTTTTTAATAATTTGATAGTGCCAGATATCGTCCTAAACTTATGTGGTGGTCTTCTTCATTTGGTACAAGCCCTCAGCGAGATAGAGTGGGCACCCAAACTATGGTTAATTACACAAAATAGTCAAGCGGTTGGTGATGACTTAGCGAATTTACAGATCGAACAAGCACCCTTATGGGCATTGAGTCGAACCATCCGTGCCGAACATCCTGAATTTGATTGTCGTTGTTTGGATTTTGATACGCTCTCAAATGGAGTACCACTCTTATTGAACGAGCTGCAAGCCACAGAAGGTGAATCTCAAATTGCTTACCGCCAAGGAATACGATATGTTGCAAGGTTGATTCGTTATCAAGTAGAAAATCACGCGCTGATTCAAACAGAAATCAAGCCCGATGGAGGCTATCTGATCGCAGGTGGATTAGGCGGACTGGGATTGCAAGTGGCACTTGCACTTGCGGATGCTGGGGCAAAACACTTAATTCTCAACAGTCGCCGTGCTACGCTCTCAAACGAAGCCCAGTCGATTATCGACCGACTACGCCAAGAGGATGTTAGGGTTGATTTGATTGTTGCAGATATCTCTGATGCGGCAGATTGCGAACGACTTTTAATAGAAAGTCAGAGCAAGACCTCTATCCAAGGGATTGTCCACGCGGCGGGTGTTCTGGATGATGGCATCCTGATCCAACAAAATCGAGAGCGTTTTCAAAAGGTGATGGCGGCAAAGGTAGGCGGAGCTTGGCATCTGCACCAACAGAGCCAAACCCTCGACTTAGATTTCTTTGTCGCGTTCTCGTCTGTTGCGTCGCTCATAGAAGAGCCAGGACAAGCTAATTACGCCGCAGCCAATGCGTTTTTGGATTCATTAATGTATTATCGTCACGCCAGGGGCTCCAATAGCTTGAGTATCAACTGGGGGGCTTGGGCAGAAGTGGGGATGGCAGCTAATTTATCATTTGAAAAACAGGGAATCGCGGCAATTCCTCCAAAGCAAGGAGAGCATATTCTCGTCGAACTTATTCAAAAACTTAATAAGCATACAATCCCCCAAGTTGCTGTACAACCGACGAATTGGGCAGAATATCTATCTTATGTTGGCGGCATGAATATGCCATTTTATGAATACTTTGCACACCACTTGCGTAGCGAAGAAGAAACCAAGTTGCGGCAAATAGCAGGTAGCACCTCAAATAAAGTTAGTCTGCGGCAACAGCTTCAAACACTCCCGGAGACAGAGCGCGATGCCCTTTTGATGGAACATCTTGAAAAAACAGCACTCAAAGTTCTCGGTTTTGCTTCTAATCAAAAAATCGATCCTTCTCAGGGATTAATGAATATGGGACTGGACTCTTTGATGGCGGTTGAATTTCGGAATCAGTTGATATGTAGTTTGGAACGCCCTCTGCCAGCCACTCTGCTCTTTAATTGTCCAACACTTAATTCATTACATGACTACCTAGTAGCAAAAATGTTTGATGATGATGCTTCTATGCAAAAGGCAGAGCAAATGGCGCAACCAGCAGCACAGACAGCAGACAGCATATCAATAGAATCCAAAATAGATGATAATGAAAGCGTGGATGACATTGCGCGAATGCTGGCACAAGCACTCGATATGGGGTAAAGCTAGGGTTCGTGCAACGAGGGGCAACTCTAGATTGAAATCAAGAGGCTGTATGAGTTTCAGCCATTGCTATAAGCCTTCCAGGTTATTTTTTGCCGAAAGTGACACAAGAAGGTTAAGTTTGCTTTTGTACAGTGAGTGAAGAAGGGAAACCCAAAAGATATCACATCGGTTCTAAAAGAATTATCTCATAAATCACCGATTATGCGATCGCGTATCGTGTCCAGATTCTTTTGCTATACAACTTCTTTAACCTGGACATCATTTATGGAACGCAGCACTAAGAAAGTCGAAATTGATATAATTCCTGATAAATTTCATCGCAACGTTCACAAATATTGACAAGATGTAGCGGCAACGGCTCATCCTTAGCCTGATAGGGGAGAAAATTGGTAGAGCTTGCTACGGTGCTGTACCAAGGGGCTAGTTTTTCGTTCAACTCGACCTCCATGGGGGGCCAACTGAGCATAGCCTCAGTAAACTCAACCCCTACAGCCTGACAAAGCTTGGAGAGCATTCGCGGCGGATCGTTGAGCAGGTCATGTGCATCTATGACAGGCGGGATTGCTCCGCTCTTTTGATGTACATAGTCAAACAGCCGTTTTAATTCGATCCAGCCTGTTTCTTCAAAGGTAAAATGCGGCACAATCTTATGAAAAGATAAGAGCATTTCTTTGGGTTGGCGAATCAGAAAGCAGTTGGTGAAGGGCAAGATCCACTCAAGCCCCATTATCTCTTCGATTAAATGATACGCTTGATGCTTCTGATAGCAAATCGATTTCCCTTCGGGCAGGGGAGCCTTTAACAGCTCGATGATGTATTGCAAATTCTCTTCGGGTACGGGAGCCTTTAACCGCTCAATAACGTATTGCCAATCTGTGTAGGGCATTTGGCTAGAATCAAGATCCGCCCAAGTAAAGCCCAGATCCTTGCCTTTGATAAAGAGATAGGGAAAGGAGAGAATTTCATCAAAGACAGCGGTATCTGACCGACTCGACCAGGCTTGTAGCAACACTGTACCAAAACTGCGTGGCACAGACCACATTGCGATGCGTTTTTCTTGCATGATATGCTCCTTTACATAAGAATTACGACTTAACTTGCGTTTACTCTTCCGCAGGCTCAGCATATTTTTTAAGATAATTAACCCACTGTGCCAAACATTTGAAAAACGTTAGTCACGATACCATAAATCGTTACTTAAGAAAAGAAAATTTTACGGCAGATACGAACTTCGGCTCACCCCGTTAATGAATAAGAAAAGCTTATAATTGACGGGCGCGATCGCCTAATTTCAGACTCCACATTACCCCAGCGACGACTTTTGCAAGAGGTGTAATCAATGAATAATTTGCCAGAGAATCAGGTGACTTCTATAGTCAAGAAAGCATTGAATAAAATAGAGGAGCTACAAGCCGAGCTTGAACGTTTAAAATACGCGCAACGAGAACCCATTGCCATTATCGGAATGAGTTGTCGATTTCCGGGTGCGGATACGCCCGAAGAATTATGGCAACTGTTACGCAATGGGGTTGACGCAATTAGTGAGATTCCCAAAACCCGTTGGGATGTGGATAAATATTACGATCCGATGCCAGCCACACCGAACAAAATGTACGCACGCCATGCTGGTCTTCTGAAGCAGATCGATGGGTTCGATCCCGACTTTTTTCGTATCTCCGCGCGCGAGGCCGTTAGCTTAGACCCACAACAACGGCTGCTTTTGGAGGTGAGTTGGGAAGCATTAGAACGCGCTGGGCTGACAGGCAATGGCCTTAGTAAACAGACAGGGGTCTTTGTTGGCATCAGTGATTGCGATTATCGCGATCTGATTATGCGTAATAGTTCCGAACTAGATGTCTACTCTGGTTCTGGTAACTGCCATAGTACAGCCAGCGGTCGTCTATCCTATTATTTGGGACTTACTGGCCCCAATCTGGCTCTTGATACCGCCTGTTCATCCTCTTTGGTTTCTGTGGCATTGGCCGTCAAGAGCCTGCGTCAACAGGACTGCGATTTGGCCTTGGCGGGTGGTGTACAGACACAATTGGCACCGGATGGCTTTATCAGAGCCTGCCGATCGCGTATGTTGTCGCCTGATGGACGCTGCAAAACATTTGATGTGCGGGCAGATGGTTATGTCCGTGCTGAGGGATGTGGCATGGTAGTTCTCAAACGCCTATCCGATGCCATTACCGACAAGGACAATATCCTTGCCTTGATTCGTGGTGTCGCGGTCAATCACGATGGCTACACGAGTGGCTTAACCGTACCCAGCGGTCCTTCACAACAGGCGGTTATCCGGCAGGCATTAGCGGATGGTGGGCTACACCCAGATAAAATTAGCTACATCGAGGCACATGGCACAGGTACGTCATTAGGCGATCCCATCGAAATGGGTGCGCTTGGGCAAGTCTTTGGTCAACGCTCACAGCCGCTTATTATCGGTTCGGTCAAGACAAATATCGGTCATACTGAGGCTGCTGCTGGCATTGCTGGCCTGATCAAGGTTGTACTCTCAATGCAGCACGGTGAAATCCCACCAAACCTACACTTCCACCAGCCCAATCCTTACATTGACTGGGAGCGATCGCCAGTCAGCATCCCAACAGAAACAACATCTTGGTCTAGCAGCGATCGTTTTGCAGGAGTCAGTAGCTTTGGCTTTAGTGGCACAAACTCTCATATCGTACTAGAGAAAGCTCCAAACATAGAGCAACCTACTAATGATATTAATCAAACGCAGCATATTTTAACCTTATCTGCAAAAACACCCGCAGCCCTGCCAGAACTGGCTCAGCGTTATGCGGCTCAGATAGAAACCTATCCCGATGTTCGTCTGGCGGATATTTGTTTCACGGCGCATACAGGGCGCAAACATTTTAAACATAGGTTTGCGGTAGTTACGGAATCTCAAGAGCAACTGCGTTTGCAATTGGCAGCGATCGCGCGATCGCGGGGTGGGGAGCGAGAAGTCAAATCCTTACCAAAGATCGCCTTTCTTTTTACAGGCCAAGGCTCACAGTATGTGGGAATGGGTCGCCAACTTTACGAAACGCAACCTACATTCCGAGAAGCACTCGACCATTGTGACGACATCTTGCGTGCTGGCGCATATCTCGACCAGTCACTAATTTCGATTCTCTACCCAGAGGGAAAATCAGAAACCATTCACCAAACCGCTTATACTCAGCCCGCGCTTTTCGCTTTCGAGTATGCGATCGCGCAATTGTGGCGATCGTGGGGCATCAAACCAGATGTGGTGATGGGGCATAGTGTGGGTGAATATGTGGCCGCTTGTGTGGCGGGCATCTTTTCTTTAGAGGATGGCCTTAAACTCATCGCTACTCGTGGTCGTCTGATGCAAGCGCTACCTCAAGACGGAGCAATGGTTTCTTTCTTGGTAGATGAAGCTCGCATACAGGAGGCGATTACGCCTTACCGAGACGATGTGTCAATTGCAGCGATTAATGGGCGAGAAAGCGTGGTTGTCTCTGGCAAACGCATCTCTGTGATGGCAATTGCTGAACAACTCGCAACCGTTGGCATTAAGACACGCCAACTGACGGTATCCCATGCCTTCCACTCCCCACTCATGGCTCCCATATTGGATGAGTTCCGCCAGGTGGCAGCCAGCATCACCTATCACAAGCCGAATTTGCTGCTTGTCTCCAATGTCACAGGGAAAGTGGCGATCGCTGAAATCACCAGACCAGATTACTGGGTACGCCATGTGCGTGAGGCAGTGCGCTTTGCCGATGGGGTGAGGACGCTCCACGAACAGGGTATCAATATCTTTCTCGAAATCGGTTCCACAGCCACCCTGCTGGGTATGGCGCTGCGAGCAAGTGAGGAAGAGTCAACTGCCCCAGAAGGGACTGCTACTTGCTACTTGCCCAGTTTGCGCGAAAGCCAGAACGACTCGCAGCAGATGCTCTCTAGTCTGGGTGAGTTGTACGTGCATGGGGCTGACATTGATTGGGACGCATTTAATCGGGGATATCAACGACGCAAGGTGGTATTGCCAACCTATCCGTTTCAGCGACAACGTTATTGGCTTCCCGACTCTAATTTGGCACCAACCCAGTCAGCACAAAGCTTCGATCTTTCCAGTGCATCAGATCCCCTTCAACAAGCTCAGGACACTGCATCGCCACAAAATCATGGCGCGGTGTCCACTTTACTGATGGAATATTTGCAAGAAGGTGATGTCCACTCTTTGGTGGCGCTTTTGGACGGCGATCGCAAACTCTCTCCTGCTGAACGAGTTGCATTACCAACTATTTTGGAGCATTTGGTAGAGGAACAGCAGCGACAGGCAAGCTTGACCACAAATAGTCAAACACTTTTACAAAAAATAAGTCAAACTTCGCATCAGGAACGATATGAGATATTAAAGAACATTATCAAATCTGAAATCGAACCGATTATAGGAAGTGTTCCCGCCGACGAACAGAGGTTCTCCGATTTAGGAATTGATTCGTTGATGGCGGTCGAACTACGTAATAAGCTACGTTCTAGCACAGGGTTGGAACTGCCAGTGGCGATGGTTTTTGACTATCCCACGATTAAGCAGCTAGCCAGTTTCTTACTCGAAAGAATTGTGCCACAGGCAGACCAAGAGGAGGTTCTCATCGAATCCTCGGTTACTTCAAAACAGGACGCATTGGTTGAGGTGCAGTCTTTTGCACTCACCGAGCTGGGCTTGTCCCCTGCTTCCCTTCCCCTGCATCTTTATCCATGGACGGTTCGACCCGCAGTCATGGCAGATGTAGCAAGACTAAGCCAGCTTGAAAGGGAGGCGTATGGCTGGATTGGAGAAGATGCGATCGCGCCTCCCAAGCTCATTGCCGATCGGATCGATTTGCTCAACAGTGGTAATATGCCCTGGTTCTGGGTAATGGAGCGTAATGGAGAGTTGGGCGCGTGGCAGGTGCTACAACCAACATCTGTCGATCCATATACTTATGGAAGTTGGGACGAAGTGACTGACCAAGGGAGACTGCAAAAAACGTTCGATCCGAGTGGCCGCAATGTGTATATTGTCGCGGGCGGTTCTAGCAAACACTTCCCCACAGTAGCCAGCTACCTAATGACGCTTCAGACTTTGTTGATGCTGCGGGAAACTCGTCGTGACACAATTTTTGTCTGCCTAGCAATGCCAGGTTATGCCAAATACCACATTCAAACAGGGAAATCACCCGAAGAGTACATTGCGCTGACTGACAAGGATGGCATACCCATCGACGAGTTTATTGCACTTTCTGTCTATGACTGGCCTGTGCTCCCATCGTTTCGTGTTCTGCGAGATGGTTATCCACCTGACCGAGATTCTGGTGGTCATGCGGTTAGTACGGTTTTCAAGCTGAATGATTTCGATGCCGCGATCGAAGAAACATATCGTCGTATTATCCGCCATGCCGATGTGCTTGGTCTCGAAAGAAAGTAAGGTCTGAAAAAGTAAGGTCTGAATTTTGACTAGGCTTAGTGATGCAATTGATACGTACACAGTAATGGCCTGTATCTTTACCCATTACCATTCGCCATTTATAGATTAATAGAGGGTTTTATGACTAAAAAACAGGTAGATACATTAGCGATACACGCTCATCTCTTTACGATGCAGGGAACTGGTGTGGGGTATATTGCCGATGGGGCGATCGCGGTTGAGGGTAGCCGTATTGTAGCAGTTGATTCGACGGAGGCGTTGCTGAGTCGTTTTGAAAGCCACAAAACGATCGATGCGGTGAATTGTGCGGTGTTGCCTGGATTGATTGATGCTCACATACACACGACTTGTTCTCTTCTGCGTGGGGTAGCACAAGATGTAACCAATTGGCTGATGGACGCGACAATGCCTTATGGACTTCAGATGACACCCGCAGCGAACATAGCCGGGACGCGCTTGAGTGTGTTGGAAGGGCTGAAGGCAGGCACAACCACATTCGGCGATTCTGAGTCTCTTTACCCCCTCTGGGGAGAGTTTTTCGATGAAATTGGGGTACGTGCCATTCTGTCTCCTGCGTTTAACGCATTCCCACTCGACTGGTCGGAATGGAAGGAGGGAGACATCTATCCCTTTGATGTAAAGGCGGGGCGGCGGGCGATGGCAGAGGCTGTGGACTTTGCCTGTGCATGGAATGGAGCGGCAGAGGGACGTATCACCACGATGTTGGGACTACAGGCGGCGGATATGGTGCCGCTTGAGATGCTACGTGAAGCCAAGGAGATTGCACAACGGGAAAGCTTAATGCTGCATATTCATGTGGCGCAGGGCGAGCGGGAAACTGAACAAATTGTAAAGCGATATGGTAAGCGTCCGATCGCTTTTCTGGATGAGATTGGCTACTTGGACGAACAGTTGCTAGCGGTTCACCTGACAGATGCCACAGATGAAGAAGCGATACAAGTGGCCAAAAGTGGCGCTAGCATGGCACTCTGTTCGGGTGCTATTGCCATTATCGACGGTCTCGTGCCGCCCGCACACATCTTTCGGCAAGCAGGCGGCCCCGTTGCGATCGGTTCCGATCAAGCCTGCGGCAACAACTGTTGTAACATCTTCAATGAGATGAAACTGACCGCCTTATTCAACAAAATAAAATATCAAGACCCAACGATTATGCCTGCCTGGGAAGTGTTACGTATGGCGACCATTGAAGGAGCGCGGGCGATTGGTTTAGATCGCAAGATTGGCTCGCTTGAAGTAGGCAAAGAAGCCGATCTGATTTTAATTGATCTTACCGCTCCGAATCTCTCACCAACCCTGCTCGATCCAATTCGCAATCTCGTACCCAACTTCGTGTACGCTGCTTCAGGACATGAAGTTAAAAGTGTCATGGTTGCGGGAAAACTGTTAGTGGAAGACTACCAAGTTCTCACGGTAAATGAGGACGCTATTCTCGCTGAAGCGCAAGCGCAAGCGCAACAGCTTGAGCAACGGGTAAAAGCTGATTCCGCTCACCAAAAACTGGTATTGATGGAAGCGATGGCAAAGGGTACGTTATAGTATAAATGCCGATCTGCAACAACATTTCTGAATCAAAACTGGAGGAAAACCCAATGACTGTATATGAAAATAAGCTAGGTAGTTATAAAACAAATCAAGATGCCCTATTATCTGCGAAAAATCTCGAAGAATGGCATTTAATTGGACTTCTAGACCATTCAATAGATGCGGTAATCGTACCGAATTATTTTCTTGACCAAGAGTGTGCGATCATCGCCGAGAGAATAAAAAAGAGTAAGTATTTTAGCGCTTATCCCGATCACCCATCAGTTAGTCGATTAGGACAAGAGTTGTTTGAATGTGGTGAAAGTGAGCTTGCATTAGAAAAGCAGCAGGAAAAAGCACCTACATTGATGAAAGAAATGCGGAGGCTGATACATCCATACATAAGTCCAATTGATAGACTGAGGGTTGAACTTGATGATATTTGGAGTTATGGTTGCCATCTTGCAAAACTTGGGGATAAAAAAGTATTTGCTGGGATAGTTAGAGAGCATAAAGAAGATAGCCCTGGTGTACCACATTGTGATGTAATGGGATGGGGTTTTCTCAAATCCTATAAAGATAAGCCGAATCTTATAAATAACATCGCGGCAAATGTATATTTAAAAATGTCTGAATCAGGAGGGGAAATAGTGCTTTGGGATGAATGGCCAACTCAAAGCGAATATAAGATAGAACGAAATATAGACGATCCAGCTAGTGTCGGTGATAGCAAAAAGATCGGACAACCAAAACTTGAGATCAGACCGAACCAGGGAGATTTAATTCTTTTCAATTCAATGAGAATTCATGCGGTAAA
The DNA here is from genome assembly GCF_000180455.1 of Kamptonema sp. PCC 6506. Lineage (NCBI taxonomy): Bacteria > Bacillati > Cyanobacteriota > Cyanophyceae > Oscillatoriales > Microcoleaceae > Kamptonema > Kamptonema sp. PCC 6506. The sequence continues at coordinate 26,165 of NZ_CACA01000348.1, read as the reverse complement.
AAAGATAAAAACGGGTGTGCGTATGACATGGGGATGTTTGATTGGATACTCTGGAACTGATGACCCGCTTGTTATTTGGACTTAATATTTAATTTCTTCGGATCAATACTTCGGACAGTTTTTAATATGCAACGGTAGAATGCGGGTTGTAGACTCCAAGATCGTCGCGTAGGCGTGGCAAGACATGGCCCCGGCGCAGAAGTGGGGGTTTGTTTTGCCCAACAGAGTACAACGCGAGCGCGGATTTCCGCGTTTTTGCTTATCTACGGCTTAACTTGCTAGAATATTCAAGGGCTTGGGGGGCGATCGCATACTCATACACTAATTATTATCTTCAAAAATTAATTAATAATTTCTCCTTTGTTACTGGCCAACTTTTCACGCCATTTTTGGAGATCTTCAGGTGTTTGTCTCACCCAATCTGTTACCTCGCCAACGATTTTTAATGGTGCGAGTGAGCGATAGGAGCGCGTTGGATTGCCCGGAAATTTTTTGTCTGTAACATTCGGGTCATTTTCAAACCCCCCTGTCGGTTCAACGATATAAACTCGTTCCCGTCCTTCGCCTTTTGCTAATGCAGCAGCAAGTCCCGCCCCATTAACAAGGGCTGTGAAATAAATGTGATTCATTTTGAGTTCGAGTTTGTAATTAGAACTGCCTCCGGCTGTCAGCAAATCGCCCACTTGCAAATCTGCTTTCGTCCCATGATAAAAGGGGCCTTTGTCAGAAGGTTTATCCTTAAACGAAGTTGCTAATTCATAATTCTTTTTTGCCTTGTCAGGTTCGTGTAAGTCCTCATAGCATTTGGCAATGTTTGAATATAGAGAAGGGAAAGCACTTTTAACAGTGTCGTTATTTATTTTTAATGCCAACTGCAAAGCTGTTTCGAGCCATTTTAATTTGTCGGAAACATCTTTTTGATATCGAGCTACATAATGGGCTGAAATAAATTTTTCAAAGTCGTATGTCGCTTCGTTCCAGGCTTGAAGAAACAGTTTACTTGCTTCTTCAGGTTTGCCTTTTTCTTCCATGCCCATACCTTGAAGACAGAGTTTAACAACATTGTTGTTTGGGTTGAATTCCATAATATCGAATTAATCTTAACGAACGGTAAGAATTGAGAAAATCTTGGACTGAAACCTTGGGTAAAGAACCTACGGATAAGGATTTTGCCCTGATCTCTCAAATTTTCTGGAATAACGAGACCTCAGCATTAGAGCGATACCTCTGGCTGGTTATGCTTTTTAAGCGCAAAAACGCGATAATCGCACTTTTGCGCCTTACCTTGAAGTTTTGACTTTGTTTAAGTCCCGATATTTAGTTACGGGCACCTACAGGTTCTAGTAGTAAAACATCTTTCAGCAGTACCAGTTCTATACCGACCTTTACTGTCGTAACATTGTGATTTACCCCGACATTCTAATTTTTCTTCGCAAACTACCTGACGTGGAAAAACACCCATATTTTGTACAGAAACTTGAGCCGTTAGCGAACCCTCTTCAATTACTTTATCATCTTCCTTAATTTGATAGAGTAACTTATTTTCACCTTCTAAAACTGCCAAATTTTTACCTTTATGTTTGTGGCTCAAGATCAACCCAAAATCTTCTGAAGACTCCCCTCGATCGTAACTTCTGTCAGTGTAAGGATAGGGGTTCGTTTCCATTCCCATAGTTACATTTGTAACGATCGCTCTTCTGTTAGGCCCCGGCGTAATTTTGCTGGAAACAAACCGAGCTTTTTGTCCCTCAGAATATGTGACAGTACCCGCACATTCTCCCACATATTCAACTCGTTTAAATTCGATCGAATTGATATTCAACTTATTGTCATTGAGTACCATCAACCTTGCATCTTCAGTCTGGGCACTAACTTTCAAAGCAGCTAATAGCACAAAAACCACAGCCAACAAAACCGTCGCAATTTTCCTTGATCTCAGACTATTAAAAAATCTTGTGCGTTTCATAAGACTTCCATCGGTTTGTTGTCAGAACTTGAGTCTTTAAAACTAAGTTAAGTGAATCGACACATGACAACCAAGAACGCCAGAAAGGTTTAGGCTCAGTTTCTCCCTCGAAAGCGCACTGGCATTCGATCTGACGGATAAATTAACAGGTTTTGCTGTAATTGTTCCAGAGAAGAACGACCGTTGACTAACTCCCAATCGAAATGGCGCACCAATAATGCTAACATCATCGTTCCTTCCAGCATTGATAGATGCTCTCCTAAACAACGATGCGAGCCTGAGCCAAAGTCTATCATTGGCAGTGAACTTGTTTCCTTATTCTTGTCTAGCCAACGTTCCGGCAGAAATTCCTCTGGGTTAGCATAAACTTCTGGATCTCTTCCGGCTGCAAGCATTGACCAGGATACTCTTGTCCCACGCGGAATCACTGTACCTTCAATTAGAGTATCCCGTTGAGCCTCCAATGAAGTTGAGCCGGAGGCAACTGAATAAAGGCGCAGTGTTTCTTTGATAATAGCACGAATATAAGCCAATTCTTTGAGGTTTTTTAGGTTAATCCCACTTTGTTTTTCCCAAGCTTGGTCAACGATATCTCGTGCTTGTTGAAATACTCTTTGATTTAAGCTCAATTCGCCAAGTGCAAAGGATAAAGTATGGGCTGTGGTGTCAGTTCCAGCTATTAATAGTTCAATCGATTCTGATATTAAGGTTTCGCGATCGTATTTTGGTTCTTTAGCGGCGACTTTGACTAACATTGATTCCCTAAACAAACTACTGACTTGTGGGAAATCAGTTTGATTTTGTTCTCTCATCTGTAAAGCTAAGTCTACGCGGGGAGTAAGAAATTCCGTTAAATACCGCCTTGCTGCCCAATAATCCCGTGAATTCTGAGTTGGCAAATATTTCATCCATCTTTTCTCCCCCGTAGCTTGTCGCAGGAAACGATAGCCTACAATAGACATCGCTTCGTATACCTTGCTAACTTCCAGGGGGTGTCCTTCCTGACTGGTACTATTTCTATCTACAGGAATACCTAGTACAAAAGAGGAAATCACCCTCATTGTTAGTTCCACAAACAGAGGATCTACCTCTACTTCTTTTGGGGATGCAACTTGTTTCAGTGTCTCAATGACTTGTTCGCAAGCTTGGCTAATTATTTCCAGATATTTGGAAATATTGCTCGAACTAAATTCTGGATTCCAAGCCTGGCGTCGCCACTGCCACTCCGTTGCAGTTTCTCCGAGCATAATAGAACCGCTGATATCGTTCCATGCTTGACGTAATTGCTTGGATCTAATTAAGCTACCATCTTTCATCCCATTGATAATAGTATCTTCAATTACTTTTGGTTTACTTAAAATGACAATTGGAGTCCTGCCATTCCAGATGACGTACATCGGGCCTAGCTGCTGGCTCCAATCAAAAAATTGCTGAAATAATTTCTTCTGTTTTACTGCTGCTAATATTTGTGGCAGATTTCCTAACACCCAATATTGGGGAGGCGAAGGGAGTGATTGTAGCGATTTATACGTTTCCTTTCCTTTCCACCATCGCCAGCTCAGTACAGACGCTATGCTAGTAACGCCTAATACTATTCCTAAATATGACAACAAGGAAGAAGAACCATTTATTTGAGAAGTAATGCTTTGAAACATAAATCCGCCCAAGTCTATCCAAAGTTTTTTATTCCCATATACTACCTTGAAATGGAGATTAACGCTCTTTTGTCACTAAGGGCGGAGGAAAAGTGGAAATCAGCACCATCTTCAATTACAGGAAGGACTCCAGAAAACCGATTCCTAAAAGTAATTAATCGATTGAAGCCCCCATGCCATTTTTAACTTTGCCCAAATTCCCGATGTATTTTCGGCTCACATAGATAGTGAAGAAGAGCGAACACTTTGGGAATTAAGAAGAGGAAAAATATTCCTCAAAGGATGAAAGCTCGGGCTGAAGCTGTGCGATTATCAGCTCAAGGGTGGCGAGTTGAAAAAATCAGCCACTATTTGAAGTGTTCGCCAAGCACAGTGTGTTCAACATTACATCGATGGCAAGAAAAAGGATTAGCTGGTTTGTGGGCGCAAGTATGTTACACCTGGGCAAAAAAAGTGAATTAGCAATCGCTGTCATAGAAGGAGTTGAAGCCCGATATAAACAAGATTGCTATGAAGTAAAAAGGTATCACTTCCATAGAGAATAGTTCTGTCTTTTGTCGATAATAAAGTGCTTTTTTCGGATACCTTAATCTTTCTTTACACAGCCTCTAATTAGGGCTTGCTGAATAAGTTAGGAAAAATCGCGTAGGCGAAGCCCGCCGCAGGCATCGCTCTTGATGGGCAATTCAAGCGGGAGCGAAACATAACTTTTTGTTGACTATAGCTTGCCCAGTTATAGCTTTTAATAATCATTGAACCGTAAATAGGTGTGATTTTCGGTTGGTGATATAAAAACACACAAAAAACCTGTCTTAACCAGGTAGAAAGGTTCATTACTGTAGATTGATTGACTGTTTACTTTTCTCACTCATTCAGCAAGTCCTAATTAATTCAACTCTATACAAGGTCATCACGATCGACCAGTGTGGTAGGGATGGGTTCACCGATGGATTTTATTACCCATAGATAATCTCGATAAACCCCAAATTCCCTTAGTACGGAGGATTTTTCTTAGACACATTCAGCATCGGCAACTGAGGTCTAGAAGAATGAGGAGGGAGATAATATTCTGGGGCTGGGGCCGGTTGCTCGATAGAGGAACTGTGGAGTTGCCACCAACGGAGAGCGATCGCCACGCTAGCAGTACCGAGTCCAAAAGCTAATAACGACCCACTCGCGGCCATACCGCCGATCGCGGCATCAACAGCCCCTACTGTAATCACAAAGCTGGTGACAGGCTCCCTGCGGTAAGCTGATTTTAAAATGCGCTGCCATGAAACATTCATCGCGGTTTACTCAGTTCTGTTTATCTACGATCTCTAAAACTTAGAGTTGGCGGAAAGTTCGGGATTTTCTAGCTCAAAGGCTACCCGAATTTAACTTTATATCCTCACCTTGGGGAATTGTAGGAGAGCGCGACCAAATTGCCAAGCTCTTGAGCTACAAAATTTTACCTCCGACATCTGGCGACGGCGATAATTTTCACTGGCGAGAATTTCACTCTTAGATACAGAACTCTTTGAAGTTGTTCTCGCTAATGTCTATTCTAACTAAATCCTAGAGGCGATCGCGGTGAAGAACGCTTGCTGCCCTTGACTAGAGCAGAATGGTAGGAATAACTCACCAGTTAAAAAAAGGTGGAAAAGTATGAGGAATAAGTCTTTTAACTTTCTACCCTTCTAGATAACTAAATCCCTTCTACCTTCTAGCTTTTGCCTTCTGCTTCGGTTCTCTAGCGTCCCTGAAACCCTGGCAAGTTTCCCAGACTAACCCCAAGGGTTAGGTAGGGGCACACCTTAGCCATTGCTAAAATTTAGTTAAGACCTAGCCAAGAGAGTAATCCCTGTCCAGTGAAATACTCGATAATCAGAGTTAGGGTAAAACCAACCATCGCGGCTCGACCATTGAGGCGTTCCGCGTAGTCGTTGAAGCCAAACTTTGGCTGTTCCAGCTTGGGAGTAGTGGTGGGTTGTAGTTGCGACATTGCTTGCGGTACCTCGCGACGTAATGCTAGTTAAGTTTAAACTAGCTTGTTTAGTTACAATTCTTCAACATTTATGTCTATTGTGTAAAGAGGGTTAACCTGCCGTCAAGCCTCCCTGGTTAGAAAAATGTTCTAAATTCAGCCTAATAGCTCCCATCAACTCGAAATATGTCAAATCAGTTAGAGTCCTTTTCGTCACTTCCGCCTGCTGTGCAGCGAGTTGCTTCTGCCCTTCGTAATGTAGGGTGGGTTTGCTTTTGGGCGCAATCAGTGCTATCAGTAGTTGCGGCGCTGATTTTGCTATTTGCTATCCCCTTTGCTTTGCCAAGTGCGGCTTCTGGTGCGCGTTCAACAAATCCTGGTACTGGTGGGGGTTTATTTTTTGCGATTTGCGGGCTAGGGGTACTAGCTTATAGTGTTTATCGAGCTTTCCGCTACACTCGCTTGTCCAGAGAATTGCGATCGCCCAGTACTACTACCCGCCCCAAGAAGGCTGACACGATTCAAGCAGTACGATTGGCCCTCATGAGCAATACGGTGGGGATGTTTCTGACTATACTAGGAGCAGAAGCGATCAGCGGCACGCTGTTAGCTAAATCTCTGGCTCAGCCACAAGCTTTATACAACCCCAATATCAATTTTAACCAGTTCATCCAGCCCCTCGATATTTTTGTGGTACTGGCTAACACCCACGCTATTTTTGCCCACTTTATCGGTATTGTTGCCGCCCTTTGGTTACTAGAGCGTATTTATAAGCAGTAGGAAGAGGGGTCAGACACTACGGAAGCAAGAACTCTGAGGACACAAATGGGGGCTGATTGGGGTCGATTTAGGAGGGTAATTTCTGGCGATCGCATCCAGGGTCAAGTTGTTGAGGGGGCCACCCTAATTATTGTAATTTGTGAAGCAGCGAGTTTCAGGGTTCTTGTCTTTTTAGTTGGGTGAGGGATTGTAATATTTCTTTCCCCACTCCTCTTGGATAGGTTTTGGCTTCTCCTTTCGATCCAGCCCACCTTTGCTGAGTGCTTTCCCAGCATCACTTGTACCTATCAACGCCTACCTACTTACTTACTTAGGGAATTGTACTAGCATAAGTAAGAGTAGCAAAGAATGTGGAAATTACGGATTTCAACTAGATGGAAATTAAGTTACTATACTTTATATTACAACTGTTGTTAACCATAAAACTGTAAGACTCTATTCTCCAGAAATTCTCAAGAATATAAGCTTGAGTTTGAATACGGTATATTCTAACACATTATCCCTTACAACCCTTGTTAAGATAGGTAAAAATTATATGAGTATCAAGATCAAATACAAACTAATAGAAAAAATTAACGAGGGTTTGAATACAGTAGTCTATCGTGCCCAGAGAAAAGAAGATGGACAGGCTGTCATCATCAAGCTTTTGAGAGCAGAATATCCTACTCTCGAAGAAATCATGCAATTGAGACATGAATATGAAATTGCTAGAAATCTTAATTTAGAAGGGATTGTCAAGCCCCACGGATTAGAAAACCATCGTAATGGTCTGGCATTAATATTAGAAGATTCAAAAGGAGAAGCCCTCAAAAAGTTTTTGAGCCAGCGCCAACTGGAACTTAAAGAGTTTTTATCAATTGCTATTCAGTTAGCAGACACTCTTGGTAAATTGCATGACAATAAAATTATTCATAAAGATATCAAGCCCACCAATATCATCATCACTCCTAATACCCTCGAAGTAAAAATTACCGACTTTAGCATTGCCACGCGATTATCTAGAGAGACGCAAACACTCAGTCATCCCACTTTACTAGAAGGAACCCTAGCCTATATATCGCCAGAACAAACAGGGCGAATGAATCGCTCAATTGACTACCGCACTGATTTCTATTCTTTAGGGGTTACATTTTATGAAATGATGTGTGGTGAACTGCCATTTAAGACTACAGATCCAATGGAATTAGTTCACTGTCATATTGCTAAACAGCCTGTCCCACTTTGGGAGATTATGGAGTTAAAAGAGCAAAATAGCGGATTAGAAGTCACGCAGGAACATCTCAACTCTAAAATCAAAAATCGCGCGATTATCAAAGCAATTTCTGACATTGTGATGAAATTACTAGCCAAGACTGCTGAAGATAGATATCAAAGTGGTTATGGTCTTAAGGCAGATCTAGAACAATGTCTAAATCAATTGCAACAAACGGGAACAATTGGTAACTTCATTCCGGGCGAGCGTGATAAGTCAGGTAAATTTTCAATTCCCCAAAAACTCTATGGCAGAGAAACACAAGTAGCCAATCTAATGGATGCTTTTGACAGAGTTAGCAGGGGAAAAGCGGAGATTATGCTAGTTTCCGGCTACTCAGGCATAGGTAAATCTTGCTTAGTTTATGAAGTCCACAAACCCATTGTCGGAGCAAGAGGTTATTTTATATCAGGGAAGTTTGACCAGTTTAAACGGAATATTCCCTATGGAGCCTTAATTCAAGCTTTTGAAGAACTAATTCGGCAATTGTTAACAGAAAACTCTGAAAGAATTGACTTTTGGAAACAGCAGATTTTAAATGAGTTAGGTCAAAATACTAGAGTTATAATTGACGTTATTCCCGAATTGGAATTGATCGTTGGCGAGCAACCTGAAGTTTCTCGATTAGGGGCAAGCGAATCACAAAACCGTTTTAATCTGGCCTTTAAACAGTTCATTCATATTTTCACTCAAAAAGCACATCCGCTAGTTCTATTTTTAGATGATTTACAGTGGGCAGATTCTGCTTCCTTAAAATTGATTCATGTGCTGCTAACTGACAAAGATAGCCAATATTTATTAGTAATTGGAGCCTATCGAGATAACGAAGTCAGCCCAACTCACCCGTTAATGCAGACCTTAGATAGTATTTATTCATCGGGATCGATCGTAAATAATATTATTCTGCAACCGTTGACACTTAGTACAGTCAATCAATTAGTTGCTGACACCTTGGGTGACAACGGCTCATCAGCAGTCTCCCCTCTTGCTTATGTTTCGGAGCAAAAGGGAGAAACTGAGGAAGAAAGTTTGCTTGCTAAAAACAATAACGATGAAATAGAAAAGTGCAAGTTATTAGCTGAGCTAGTTTTCAATAAAACTCAAGGTAATCCCTTTTTTCTCACTCAACTGCTCACATCCCTTTACGCCGAAAAACTGTTGAAATTCGACTTCAGCCTTGGCAAATGGCAGTGGGATATGAGCCAGATTCAAAGTATTGCGATCGCAGATTATAATGTCGTCGAACTCATAGCCAGAAATATTCTAAAACTGCCTTCCGACACCCAGAAAGTTTTAAAGTTAGCGGCTTGTATTGGCAACAGGTTTAATTTAGATGTTTTGGCAATAGTAAGTGAAAAATCTATATCAGAAACGGCATCTGCTTTATGGGATGGGCTTCAGACTGGTCTAATTTTGCCCTTTGGAGAAAGTGCTTACAAAATACCGTTACTGTGCAAGGGGAATGAGTCTTTGACAATAGCCAATAGTCAAGGATCGCAATTAGAAATTAATACTTACAAAGTATCTTACAGATTTTTGCATGACCGGGTGCAACAAGCGGCTTATTCTCTAATTCCTACTAAGCAGCAAAAAGCTACCCACCTAAAAATCGGTCAACTACTGTTACAGAATACAAATCAAGAAGCTTTAGAAGAAAATGTCTTTGATATTGTTAGCCAGCTAAATGTGGGAGTAGAATTCATTACCGAGCAAGCAGAAAAATACCAGCTTGCTCAATTAAATTTAATGGCTGGTCGAAAAGCCAAAGCAGCTTCAGCTTATGAAGCTGCTGTCATGCAATTAAGAGTAGGATTAAACCTCTTAGCAGAAAACAGTTGGCAGAGTAACTACGATCTGACACTTGCACTTTATGTAGAAGCCGTAGAAGCGGAATATCTCAATACCAATTACGAAAGGTCAGCAGCTCTTGCAGAAGTTGTTCTACAACAAGCTAACACCCTGCTCGAAAGAGTGAAAGTATATGAGTTACAAATCCAGTTTTATATGGCTCAAAACCAAATGTTAAAAGCCATCGATACTGGGCTGGAAGTGCTGGGTATGCTGGGTGTTTCCTTATCAAATGACGAAGGCGATGGGGGTTTTCTGGTTGAGTTGCCCAAGCTCACGGACTTAGACAATATCCCAGAGATGACCGATCCTTACAAAATAGCAGTATTAAGGATACTAATGTCCCTTGTTTCTCCTGCTTACACTACCAAGCCTGAGATTGTGCCCCTGATTGTATTGGCTCAGATCAATCTCTGTGTTGAACACGGTTATTCAGCATTAAGCGCTTTTACTTATGCTTTTTATGGTGTGATTGTGTACGCGAACAGTGGCGACATAGATACAGCATATCATGCAAGTCAGCTAGGTTTAAAGCTATTAGATAAGTTTGATACCAACTTTATTAAATGTAAAGTTTACAGTTTATTTAACGGTTTGATTAGACCCTGGAAAGCGCATCTCAATTACGCATTACAACCGCTTCAAGAGAGTATGCAAAGTGGACTGGAAACTGGAGATATAGAATATGCTGGCTATAGTGCTACTGCTTATTGCGCTAGCCTGTTTTTAACTGGGGAGCGATTAGACATTGTAGAGCAGCAACAAACGCAGTATGTTGATTTAGCGCTGAAAATAAAACAAGACTATTCTATTTATTACATTAAGATGTTGCACCAACTGACGTTAAATCTTCAAAAGGAAGCCAATGATAAATGTCAGTTGGTGGGTGATAGTTTTGATGAAACACAAATGCTGCCTGTTTTTATTGAAGCTAACAATCTGATTTTGCTGTTTATTGCCTATCTCGCAAAGACGATTTTATTTTATCTGTTTAAAGAACCCAAGAATGCTATTGCCAGCGGCAGTTTAGCAGCAGAACACGCTGTCAGTGTGATGAACATGATAGTATCTGCCGCTCACAACTTCTATTATTCGCTGGCTCTCCTTGCTCAATATTCCAAAGCTTCAAGCTCAGAGCAAGAACAATACCTGGATATTGTAGAGAAAAATCAGCAAAAAATGCGACAATGGGCAGATTCTGCTCCCTTTAACTTCCAGCATAAGTACGAACTGGTGGAGGCTGAGAAAGCACGGACTCAAGGGCAAATTCTAGAAGCAATGGAATATTATGACCGAGCTATAACGGGAGCTAAAGAACAAGGATATTTTCAGGAAGAAGCAATAGCTTCGGAACTAGCGGCCGAGTTTTATTTCTCCCTCGGTAGAGACAAGTTTGCTCAAATTTATTTAACACAGGCTTACTACGGATATATTCGTTGGGGAGCTAAAGCTAAAGTTAAAGATTTAGAGTCTAGATATCCCTTGGTATTTTCCGAGATGCTGATGCGAGAATCCACAGGTATAGAGATTAATAAGACAACAACTTCGACCACAGGAGGAAGTTCTGCGGTTTTGGATTTGTCTACTGTGAACAAAGCATCTCTGGCTTTGGCTGAAGAAATAGTTCTCGATAAATTGCTGGATAAGCTACTGAAAATTGTGATGGAAAATGCCGGAGCTACTAATAGCTCTCTGATTTTAGAAAAAGATGGAAAGCTTTTGATAGAAGCTACAGGTGTTGTGGATAAAAATACTGTTGTATGGTGTTGTGAATCACCAGTTGAAAACAGTGAAAATATACCTATTTCTATAATTAACTACGTGGGAATAGCTAAAGAAAATGTTGTGTTAAATGATGCAACAGTATCAGGAAGATTTATAAACGATTCTTACATTATAAAAACACAGCCCAAGTCAATATTGTCTATGCCTATTATTAATCAAGGCAAGCTAATTGGCATCCTTTACTTAGAAAATAATATCACAAGTGGTGCTTTTACACCTCAGCGGCTGGAAGTCTTAAAAATACTTTCTTCTCAGATAGCTATCTCCCTTAAAAATGCGATGCTTTATGGGAAATTGGAAACTGCAACTCAAAGGCTGAAAACAGCTAACGAGCAATTAGACGATTACAACCAAACCCTAGAACAGAAAGTGGAAGCAAGGACGGTAGAGTTACAAGAAAAAAATATACTTTTGAGAGAACAAGCAATTCAGATTGAACTTGCTCTACAGGAATTGCAAGCGGCACAGACTCAACTAATTCAAACGGAAAAAATGTCAAGTCTGGGGCAAATGGTTGCTGGTATAGCTCACGAAATCAATAATCCGATTAACTTTATATATGGCAATCTTACCCATGCTAGTGACTATTTCCATGACTTATTGGGAGTACTGAATCTTTACCAGCAGCAATTGCCTAATGCAACTCCTGAGATTAATAACCTTGCAGAAAATGTCGATCTGGAATTCTTAATTTCTGATTTTCCTCGACTGCTTGATTCGATGCAGGTAGGGGCGGAACGCATTCGCCAGATTGTCTTGTCGTTGCGGAATTTCTCGCGCTTAGATGAGGCGGTAATGAAAGAAGTAGATATCCATGAAGGACTCGATAGCACTCTGCTTTTGTTGCAAAATCAGCTAAAAGCTAGGCCAGAAAATAGAGGTATTGAAATTGTTAAAGAGTATGCAAATCTACCGAGTGTAGAGTGTTACCCCGGCTTCCTGAACCAAGTATTTATGAATATACTCAGTAATGCTATTGATGCGATAGAAGAGTCATTTGTGGTTTCTCCTACAGTAGCAGGAGAGAAAAAAGAACTTGTGACCAATAAAAAAGGAAAAATTTGCATTCGCACCAGTGTCGTCAATGGTAACAAAGTGCATATTTGTATTGCTGACAATGGAGCGGGGATGACAGAGGAAGTATGCCAAAGGGTTTTCGATCCTTTCTTTACTACAAAACCTGTTGGCTCTGGTACTGGTTTGGGTTTAGCTATTAGCTATCAAATTGTAGTGGAAAAACATCATGGTAGGCTAACTTGTATTTCAGCACTTGGAAAGGGAGCGGAATTTGTGATTGAGATTCCGATCAAGCAGGAAACTCAACACAGGTGATACCAAATCTGATTATGGTAAACTGCTTATGATCGAGGCTTCGGGCAGTTTGGTAGTGAAAGACTAAAAGTGTTATTGCTTTCATCGTGTAGGTAGTGAGCGATCGCCTATTTAACTTGTATAATTTAGAAGCTAAAACCCTGAGTATAGTCTAGAGTGGTTTGGACAATTAGATGTGCAAGAGTTTATTAGCTATTACCTTCTCCTTACTAAGCTGATCGCTAATTTTTCCCTCAACTGCCGAAATAGCCACCATGCGGGGAGAAGCTAAATAGTTATTCGCACTTGGATCGCCGCTTCGCCCTTTAAAATTACGATTGGTAGCATAAACGCCCGTCTCCTCCTTATTTAACACCCCAAGTCCAGCATTAATACAAGCACCACAACCTGATTTAAGAACAGTTGCTCCCGCCGCTTCAAATATTTGCATATACCCTAAATTCTCAGCCTTTTGACGCACCTCCAAAGAAGCTGGCACAATAAAAAGACTCACACCAGGAGCTACATGACGACCTTTAAGAACCTCAGCAGCTTGCGCCAAATCGGAAAGTTTCCCCCCCGTGCAAGAACCAATAAAAGCCTTAGTAATAGGCACTTCTCCTAACTCACTAATTGCAACTACTTGGTCGGGTTTAGGAGGACAAGCCACCTGTGGTTCTAAATCATTTAAATCAAAATGATAGATTTCTTCATAATCAGCATCCGGGTCACTAACAACTTCCTCAAATAAATCTTGACCGCAGCTTTGTAAATATTGGCGAGTTGTAGCATCAGGAGCAATTAACCCACACATTGCACCACACTCGATTGCCATATTAGATAAAGTCATGCGTTCTTCCATTGGCATTCGATCAATAATACTGCCTCGAAATTCCATCACCTTAGCCGCAGCACCGTCACAGCCGATTTTGCCCAGGATAAACAGCATAATATCCTTAGCAGTAATATATTCGGGCAAAGTTCCTTCAAGTTGAAAAAGTAGAGTGGGAGGAACTCGCACCCACATATCCCCCATTGCAAATATATTCGCCATATCCGTCGTTCCCACACCAGTGGAAAAACAACCAAATGCCCCATAGGTGCAAGTGTGAGAATCCGTCCCGGCGACAATCGTACCTGGACGAATAAAACCCTTTTCAGGCAGTAAAACGTGGCAAATACCCGCCGCTTCTCCAGGGGAAACTACATCTAATAAATGACAACCTTGCGCTCGTGCAAACTGCACCATTTCCGAATATAGTAAAGTAGCTTTAGGGTCTACTCGCACATCGTTAACTTGGATAAAGTGATCGGCTACTAAAACAACGCGGTTGACATCCCAAAGTTTGGCATCTTCCCCAAAATGCACGTAAAAAACCTTAGCAACTGGTGCAGCTACAGCATCGTGAGACATCGCTAGATCGACCTTAACAAAAACTGTTTCTCCTGGCTGTACATAATCATTTCCCGAAGCGCGTGCCAAAAGTTTTTCTGCCATAGTCATTGCCCTAACAGAAGTTGCACTTTTAGGAATAGAAATTTCACCTCTTTTGCGCTTTTGGTTAAAGGGAATTAAACCTCCTGCATTCATGATAGCTTCAACTACTGGATGATTTTGCGGTTGGGAAGAAATTTCTAAAGCCAGACCAATATTGATACTATTTCGGTAAAATATCTCCGCAAAAGAATGAGCGCGGACTTTTCTAATACCAGCAGCTTTAATAGCAATAGGAGCGTGTTCCCGACTTGAACCACAGCCGAAATTGCGTCCGGCTTCAATTTCACTATAGCCCAGAAGATTTCCTTCACCAATTAGATGTTCAAAAGCATACTGTTTTAAATACTCTGGGTCAGCAGTAGTACACCATTTAGCTGGTATAATATCGTCTGTATTAATATTATCCCCAAGCTTCAACACTTTTGGTTCGGTTTTCATAAGTTTTCTTACTCATTATTTGCTAAAACTAGCTCAGAAATCTGTTGAATTATAAGCTCAGTTAAAGTTTTTGTGTTCACCAAGATTTCTTGACCTTGGGGGGCTAAGTCAGCCGTGCGGTAGCCCAAAGCTAAAACTCTTTCTATCGATTGAATTAGGCGAGTAGCAGCATTGGTTTCTCCCCATTGTTGGAGCATTAATACAACAGCCCCGATCGTTCCTAAAGGATTAGCAATACCCATCCCAGCAATATTTGGTGCTGTACCGTGTATAGCTTCATAAAGGCCGAATCCTCCCTCGTTAATACTAGCAGAGGGTAATAACCCTATGGAACCTACTAATGCCCCTCCGATATCGCTGAGAATATCCCCAAATAGATTCCCAGCCAGAATAACATCAAATCGCTTCGGCTCGACTACGAGTTGCATTGCTAAGTTATCTACTAACATAGGTTCGACTAGAACATCAGGGAAATGCTTAGCTTCCTCCTGCACTAAACGGCTCCAAGGTATTTGTGGGAGAGCATTTTCCTTGTGGGCGACGGTGAGTAACCCTCGGCGTTCTTTAGCTTTTTGGAGAGCAACTCTAGCAATGCGGCGAATTTGCCAATCGTAGTATTTCATTGTGTGATAGCCATAAGAGCCATTATCGTCTTGCTCTCGTCCCGATGGGCCAAAATATATTCCGCTTACCAATTCCCTAACAAACAATATATCGAGTCCTTGAATCTTTTGGGGCTGGAGGCTAGATTTATTCAATAAAGTTTCAAAGGGACGCACAGGGCGAAGATTGGTAAAGAAGTCGAAGTGTTGGCGAAGTTCGAGAATACCACCCTTTGTCACTGCTCCGAACAAAATTCCATCAGACCCTTCGCATATTTGTGCCGTTTGTGCGGGGAAAAAATTTCCAAATTTATTGAAGGCAGGTTGTCCGATTAAGGCATCGTTTATAACTAGAGAAAATCCTTCTAGTTGTGCTAAATGCTGGAGAACCTTTAAAGAAGCATCTACTACTTCTGGTCCGATTCCTTCACCGGGGAGAGCTACCACGCGATATGGCTTAGTCATTAAAAAATCCTTGCTTGAATAGCTCAACTATCTCTTCAGGCGAAAAACATCGCTCCTCTTGGATGGAAAAAGATTTAATTTTATCTCGCATTCGGTTATATTCTTGAGGGGAGAGAGGCTGATTTAATTGCTTCTCAAAAAGGTACTGAAAATTGCTGGCTCCACTGCATTTTCCAAACCAAATTTCTGGTGAGGCGTAAGGAAAAATGTGGTAGCTATCTGGGTCGCGTAAAAAGCCATTTACATGAATGCCGCTTTCGTGACGAAGGGCAGCTTTAGAGTAAGGGGGAGCGGGACGAACTCCTAGAGAATCGAGATAGTTTGTTACTTGAGTGAGGGCTTCATAATCAATACCATCTACTTCTATTCCAAAGCGCCATCTCAGTCCATTTAAAACTTGCTCTAGTGGGATATTTCCTGCCCGTTCGCCGATACCTAAAAATGTCCCAGAAATCATTGAAGATCCGGCGATGACAGCTTGAATGGTATTTTCGAGAGCCATGCCTAAGTCATTATGAAAATGCACTCCCAATGCTGTATTATTGGTCAATTCTATGAGGTCGTGCACCCATACATAAGTCTTTTCTGGAGTGAGGATTCCCATTGTGTCGCAAAGGACAAAGTGTTCGATGTAGGGTTGGAATGAGCGAATGCAATCCACTAAAAAGTTAAACTCGGCCCGGCTGGCATCTTCGGCAGCAAACTCTACTTTTAAACCAACTTCTGCACTCGTCGCGTAACGCAGATTTTCCAAAACTTTATTAATCATATTCTGGCGAACGCGGTGGACAAGTGCATTAGGGAGATTGTCATCCTCTATTTTCTCTGGGGACGCTACTAAATTGCGAACTTCTGCATCTCTTAAAAGCAAAAGACGGTCTGAAACGGCATAGAAGAGAATTATTCGTTCTACTCCGCAGGCTAAAGCCTGGTCGATAAATTGTTTGCCAACCATTGTGGCAGCCATCATAATGCTCCCATTACCTTCTGCCACCAAGGTTTTTAGTAAATGTTCTTCAGTTTCGTGAACTGCTGGCATTATGTCTATTTGATGAACTCCGGTTTGGCTGATGAGCTTAGCTAAAGTTTTTTTAGTTTCGTAAGGGAGGAAAAGACCAGCTTGCTGTTCGCCATCCCGGAGGGTTTCATCAGAAATAATTAAGGGAAGTTTAGACATATTGTTCCTCCGCAAAAATGGATAGTAATTTTTACGAGTATCAATTGGGAGTTTACATTTCTTTTTTATTGCTCTTCTATATTTTACCCATTTTTTTATGACTGTAACTTATATCTTAAAAAGATTTGGTAAATCTTGGTTGCTTCAAGATGAAGAACATAGTGACGTAGATCACTGCAATATTTTTTAAACAGATATAAAAACAATAATTCGGACAGTTTCTTAGAGAAACGGCTGAAACCGTCATTTTAATGTTGACGATGCCTTCGGCTGGCTACGCCTACGCGGTGAGTTTGGAGTCCCAAACCCTGATTCTACCGTTGCCATTCAAAAGTGTTTAGAATATTGTAAGAAACTTTAGATGAAACAACAAAAATCTAGCGAGGTCAGCCATTGAATGTATAGGCTTATACTAGATTATTAAACGCTATATAAGAAAATTTTACTGGAAGAATTTCAGTGTGTTGGGTCTGGCGTAATATTGCAAAACAATACTTACGCGAAGGGTGCAAAAATTCAGTATTGCTCGATCTAAGGAAGAATAAAATGCTAGGTAATTTAAAGGATGCGTGTATCCACCAGCTATTTGAGTTCCAAGTAAAGCGATCGCCTGACGCTATTGCCGTAATTTTTGAAGGGCAGCAGCTAACCTATCAGGATCTAAACTCCCAAGCTAACCAGTTGGCGCATTATCTGAAGACTCTGGGTGTCGGGCAAGAGGTATTGGTTGCAGCCTGTGTAGAGCGATCGCTAGAAATGATTGTAGGTCTATTAGGTATTCTCAAAGCTGGGGGAGCTTATGTACCACTAGATCCGAATTATCCAGTAAATAGACTGGCATTCATGTTAGAACATTCCCAAACGCCAGTCTTACTTACACAAGAGCATTTAGTCGATTCTCTTCCCGAACACCAAGCTCATGTTATCTGTTTAGATGGGAATTCAAAAATAGTCGCTCGCTTCAGCAAAGAAAACCCTGAAACAGAGGTGGCAAGGGATAATTTAGCTTATGTAATATACACATCTGGCTCTACTGGTCAACCCAAAGGAGTTGCGATCGAGCATTGCGGTGCAGTTAACACGCTTCTTGATATTAACGATCGCTTTGAAGTTGGAGCAGGCGATCGCGTCTTAGCTGTATCTTCCCTCAGCTTCGACCTATCTGTATATGATATTTTCGGCTTGCTGGCTGCGGGAGGAACTGTTGTTATCCCCAAAACGACCGCAACCCCAGATCCAGCTCACTGGCTCGATCTAATGACGCAAGAACAAGTCACCCTCTGGGACTCAGCACCGCCATTGATGCAGATGCTTGTGGATGATGCTGCTAGTAATAGCAAAACCCTGCCATCATCTCTGCGATTAGTCCTTCTCAGCGGCGATTGGATACCCCCAACTTTGCCAGATCGAATCAAAGATTTGACCTCTAGGCTAGTGTCCGAAGAAAGTTTAGACCAATCTTCAACCCCTGCTGTCATTAGCTTAGGAGGTGCAACCGAGGCTTCCATCTGGTCTATCCTATATCCGATCGCCAACGTTGACCCGGAATGGAAAAGCATCCCTTACGGTCGGGCTATGACCAACCAGCATTTCTACGTACTGAACGAAGCAATGGAGTCATGTCAGGAGGGGGAACTAGGGCAACTCTACATCGGAGGTATCGGTCTAGCTAGGTGTTATTGGCGAGATCCTGAAAAAACCAGTCAGCGCTTCATCACTAATCCTCATACAGGCGATCGCCTATACTGTACAGGCGATCTCGGTCGTTATCTACCCGATGGAAACATCGAGTTTATCGGTCGCATCGACAACCAGGTGAAAATTCGCGGCTTCCGTATCGAACTGGGCGAGATTGAAGCGGTACTCAGGCAAAATCCTGATGTGGGAGATGCTGTTGTCATAGTCCGAGAAGATGTGCCTGGTAACAAACGTCTCGTGGCTTATGTGGTTGGAAAGCCACAAAATTCTTTATCGTCTGAGCCAGAGTTAGACAGCTATACCGAACTCATTTCGCAGTGGCGATCGCTCTACGATAATACCTATAGCCAGACCCCTACCCATCAAAACCAAACCTTTAATATTATCGGCTGGAACAGTAGCTACACAGGCGATCCTATCCCAGAAAACGAGATGCGCTCCTGGGTAGAGCATACTGTCGATCGCATTCTCCAATTGCAACCCCAATCCGTTCTAGAAATCGGTTGCGGAACAGGTTTATTACTATCTCGAATTGCTCCTCACTGCACTCAATACTCGGCTGCGGACTTGTCCCCACAAGCACTGCGCTATATCGAACAGATGAAGATGTCGGTGCCGGGATTAGAGAATGTCACACTTTTAGAAAGGACGGCAGACAACTTTGAGGGTATAGAAGCAGACAGCCTCGATACGATCGTCATCAACTCAGTAATTCAGCATTTCCCCAGCATTGAGTATTTGTTGAAAGTCCTAGAAGGTGCAGTGAATGCAGTCCGCAGTGGCGGGAATATTTTCTTAGGGGATCTGCGGAGTCTGCTGCTCCTGGAAGCTTATCATGCCTCCGTGCAATTATATAGGGCATCCCCAGAAATGGAGCGATCGCAATTACTTTCCACAGTGCGATCGCTAATGGCACAAGAAGAAGAATTGGTCATTGATCCAGCTTTTTTCACCGCTTTAAAACAACATCTACCACAAATCAGTCATGTCGAAATTCTGCCAAAGCGTGGTATTCAACACAATGAATTAACTCGATTTCGCTACGATGTAATTCTGCATATCGGAGAACCAGTTTCTGTCACCAAAGAGATCGAATGGTTAGACTGGCAACCCGATTGGACAATTTCATCCATTCGCCAATTACTACAAACAAACTCGTCGGAAATACTCGGTTTGCGACAAGTCCCCAACGCACGTTTAGACACAGAAATCAAAACTATCCAATGGCTAAACACTAACTCAGGGCTAGAAACTGTCAGAGAATGGCGTGAGAGTTTACAAAAACAATGTCCACTTGGAATAGATCCTGAAGAACTTTGGCTATTAGGTCAAGAAGTAGATTGCCAAATTGAGATTAGCTGGTTAGAAACCAGTGCTTCTGGCCGTTATGATGCAGTTTTTAGACATCGTTCCACAACACAAGTAGCTGAAAATCAAAAGATAGTATTTACCCAAGAAAATACTATTCCCCTCAAACCTTGGAACCACTACGCCAATCGACCATTACAGAGGAATGTTGCCCAAAAGTTGATACCGCATCTCCGCAATTTCCTGCAAGAAAAACTGCCAGATTATATGATGCCCGATCGCTTTGTCATGTTGGAGGCACTACCGCTTACCCCCAACGGCAAAATCGATCGCCGTTCTCTACCTGCACCAGACACTTCCAGACCCGATTTGCAAGAAAATTATGTAGCACCTCGCACCCCGATCGAAGAAATCATAGCAGGAATTTGGGCTGAAGTGCTGGGAATAGAACGAGTTGGCATTTACGACAATTTTTTGGAATTGGGCGGACATTCCTTACTGGCGATCCAGATCGACAGCCGATTACGCAACACATTCAAACTAAAATTGCCTGTGGGTAGCTTGTTTGGATCTGCCACCATAGCCTCACTAGCGCAGCGCATTTCAGAAAGCGATTCGGAAAAGGTTCACTTGCAAGCTACCCCCATCCAAGCAGTTTCTAGGAACCAAAACTTGCCTCTTTCATGGAACCAGCAACAATTGTGGTTCCTATCACAATTGGCACCTGATACCCCTGTTTATAACGAACCCTGCACGATTCGTTTTCCCGGTGCTATTGACGTTAATTCTCTTTCAAAAGCTCTCAACGAAATTATCAAGCGTCACGAAAGTTTGAGAACAGGCTTCATTACAGTGGATGGACAGCCAATTCAAGTTATCGCTCCACCTATCGATACTTTCAATCTAGCGTTTGTAGATTTGAGGCAATTACCTGTAAGCCAACGGGAAGCAGAAGCTTTACGGTTAGCAACGATAGAGACAAAACAACCATTTGATTTAACTTTTGCCCCATTGCTGCGGGCTACTTTAATGCAGCTATCAGATGAAGAATACAGATTATTCCTGACATTCCATCACATCGTCATGGACGGTGTTTCTATATATAATGTATTTCTTCCCGAACTAGCGGCACTCTACGAAGCTTTTTGTAATGACAAAACTCTAGTATTCCCAGAATTACCCGTACAGTATGCCGACTTTGCTGTTTGGCAGCAACAGTGGTTTACAGGAGAAATTCTGGAAAGTCATTTAGACTACTGGAAGCAACAGCTAGCTGATTTGCCTGTACTACAACTGCCATTAGATCGTCCCCGACCGCCTATTCCAACTTTTCGGGGTAAAAGGCAACGTTTGAGCCTATCCAAAAACCTGACAGAAGCACTCAAGGCTCTTTCTCGGCAGGAAGGAGTCACGCTCTATATGACCCTGCTGGCGGCATTCAAGACCTTGCTCTATCGCTACTCTGGACAAGAAGATATTGTGTTGGGTACTTTCAGTGCGGGTCGCAACAGACCAGAGATAGACAAGTTAATTGGGTTTTTTATTAATACCCTAGTCTTGCGTACCGATCTGTCAGGAAACCCTAGTTTCCAAGACCTACTCTCTAGAGTGCGGGAAGTAACTTTGGCAGCTTATGCTCATGAAGATGTACCGTTTGAACAACTGGTAGAAACACTGCAACCAGACCGAAACTTCAGCCAAAACCCCTTGTTCCAAGTGGCGTTTGCTCCTCAACCTCTAATACCATCTTTGACTGAGGGTTGGAATGTGAGTTATCTGGATATCCAGACCGATACGGCGAAATTCGACCTGATTTTGGATGTAGAGGAAAGACCGGAGGGCATCATTGGTCGTATTGAGTACAACACAGATTTGTTTGAAGCTAGCACGATTTCTCGAACGATCGCACATTTCCAAACTCTGCTGGAAGGAATCGTTGCTAACCCAGCGCAGAAAATTGCCGAGTTGCCTCTTTTAACTGAATTTGAGCGGCAGCAGTTGGTGGCGTGGAATCATACTCAGACCAATTATCCCAAAGATGCGTGCATACACCAGTTATTTGAAGAGCAGGTGGAGCTCGCGCCTGATGCGATCGCGCTAGTCTTTGAAGATCAGCAACTTACCTATCAAAAGCTGAATCAACGAGCAAATCAGTTAGCACATCATCTCCGCAATTTGGGTGTAGGGCCAGAGGTACTGGTAGGCATTTGTGTAGAGCGCTCACTAGAAATGATCGTGGGAATTTTGGGTATTCTCAAAGCTGGTGGAGCTTATGTACCGCTAGACCCGACATATCCTAAAGAGCGCTTGGCCTTCATGCTAGAAGATGCCTCTGTGCCTGTGCTGCTGACTCAGACGCGGTTGGTCGAATCTCTTCCGCACCAAGCGCGTGTCGTTTGCCTGGATGCAGACTGGGAAGTCATTGAGCGACAGAGCGAGGAAAACCCTTCACCTCAAGTAATACATGATAATTTAGCCTATGTAATGTATACATCAGGCTCTACCGGGATACCCAAAGGGGTTAGCGTCATCCATCAGGGGGTAGTACGGTTAGTTAAAGACACCAACTATGTCAACCTGAGTGCAGAAGAAGTATTTCTACAATTGGCTCCCATCTCGTTTGATGCTTCGACTTTGGAGATTTGGGGCAGCCTGCTCAATGGGGGACGTTTGGTAATCATGCCCCCTCATACACCATCTTTGCAGGAGTTAGGAGAGGCTATTTGGGGATACCAGATCACGACGCTGTGGCTCACCGCTGGATTATTTCACATCATGGTGGACGAACATTTAGAAGACTTAAAACAGGTGCGTCAACTACTAGCGGGGGGCGATATATTATCTGTACCTCACGTACAAAAGGTGATACAAGAACTAAAAGGATGCCAGTTGATTAATGGTTATGGCCCGACAGAGAACACCACCTTTACCTGCTGCTACCGAATAACAGAGGTAAATCTGATAGAGAATTCTATTCCTATTGGACGATCGATCTCCAACACGCAGGTGTATCTGCTCGATACCCATTTACAGCTTGTTCCTATCGGTGTCCCAGGAGAGCTTTATATTGGCGGTGATGGTCTGGCACGGGGCTACCTCAACCGACCCGAACTAACTGCCGAGCGCTTTATTCTCAATCCCTTCAGCGATAAGCCGAGCGATCGCCTCTACAAAACTGGGGACTTAGCCCGCTACCTACCCGACGGCAATATCGAATTCCTGGGTCGCATCGACCAGCAAGTGAAAATTCGCGGCTTCCGCATCGAACTGGGAGAGATTGAAGCGGTATTGAGCCAACACCCGGAGGTACGGGAGTCTGTCGTTATCAAGCGGGAGGATACATCCGGCAATCAGCGCCTAGTAGCTTATGTTGTTTCCAACCTCAGACCTGAACGTACTCCCTTCAAGAGTGAGTGTCTGGCAGAATTTGACGGGAACCCGGCAGTAAAACTTGGTACAGAAGACATCTCATTAGGTGGTGTCGGCTTAGTGGGCGTACCAGATAGTTGTCAGGTCGGTCAAACCGTCCGCCTGCGCCTGCATCTGCCTGGTTTCGATGAGGAGCTATGGTTGGAGGGAACTGTCGCTTGGTGTCGGAGAAATCAAGCTGGGATTGAGTTGGCTCTGAGCGCGATCGAACAAAATATTTTTCAACACAGTATAGAGTATCTTCTGGAAACTCAGGGTTTCTGGAAAGTTTTGCAACGCACAGCGGTCGGGAGTTTACGGAATCTTGTCAAGCAGAAGTTGCCCAACTATATGATCCCCTCCAGCTTTGTGTTTTTGAATGCCTTGCCGCTGACACCCAATGGCAAAATAGACCGCAAGGCGCTGCCAGAGCCAGATACTTTTAACCCACAGTTGGAAACAACTTATGTTGCACCCCAAACCGATCTAGAGCAAATTATTACTACTGTTTGGCAACAAGTTTTACACCCGGAGAAAGTAGGTGCAGACGATCGTTTATTAGAAATCGAACTGGGCGAGATCGAAGCGATATTGAGCCAACACCCGGATGTGCGGGAGTCCGTAGTTATGAAGCGAGAGGATGCGATCGGCAACCAGCGCTTAGTAGCTTATATTGTTTCTAACCTCACACCAGAACGTACTCCCTTCAAGAGCGAATGTCTGGCAGAATTTGACGGTCACTCAGCATTGGAACTTCGCACCGAAGACATCTCTATCGGTGGTGTCGGCTTAGTGGGCGTACCAGATAGTTGTCAGCCCGGTCAAACTGTCCGCCTGCGGCTACATCTGCCTGGTTCTGATGAGGAGCTAGGGTTGGAGGGCACTGTGGCTTGGTGTCGCGGAAACCAAGCAGGGATTGAGTTAGCTTTGAGTGAGATCGAACAAAATATTTTTCAACACAGCATAGCGTATCTTCTGGAAACTCAGGGTTTCTGGAAAGTTTTGCAACGCACAGGAGTAAGAAGTTTACGCAATTTTCTCAAGCAGAAACTGCCCAACTATATGATCCCCTCCAGCTTTGTGTTTTTGAATGCCTTACCGCTGATCTCCAATGGTAAAAGAGACTCTCTGGCGCTACCAGTTCCAGATGCTATTAACTCACAGTTGGAAACAACTTATATTGCACCCCAAACTGAACTCGAACAAGCTATCGCTACGGTTTGGCAACAGGTATTAAACTTAGAAAAAGTAGGTGTCGATGATAATTTCTTCGATCTAGGCGGTCATTCATTATTGATGGCTCAGGCTCATAGCAAACTGTGCGAAGTGGTGGACAGAGATGTTTCAATGATTCAGATGTTTAAATATCCAACCATCAGCTCTTTGGCTAAATATTTAAGTCAGGAAGAAAGCGAAGAATCCTCAGTTTCAGAAAATCGAGACCACATCAAAAAACAAAAACAAGCTATCAATCGCCAAAAGCAAAAACAACGCTCGCAAGGAAAGAATAAAAATGGATAACTCTCGCTTTCAAGTGGGCGCAGGCGATCGCGTCTTCATCCGGAGCGCTGACCCTTGCTCTTTCAGAACTCATGCTTTTGAACACCCAACTGCTCTTAAAACCACCGGAACTAAGTATTTTAGTTCATTCGTAGAAACTGTACTCATGTATATTACGCTACAAATTTTTGATTGTAAAAAAGTTTGTACTAACTCTTGACAACTCTCTGAGTATCGTGTAATGATTCTGAGAATCGCATTCTCTTGAAAGGTGAGACTGTCAAAAATAAAAATCTGTAAGTTAGCTTAAATACATCAAAGCAACAAAGTTTTATGTCTAGTCTAAAAATTTGACACATTGCCTTCATTGTCAATGTGTAACTGCTAAAAGCTGGCCGTCTACTACGTAGATACTCTAAAAAACACTTTTACGGGTTAATTTACCATTTCATTGCGATCGCACGCTTCCTCTAAATCTTTACAGATAACTTCACAAGAAAAACACATGGCTTTATATACAGAGAATGCCCAAGCTGAAGGTAAAAGTTCATCGTCAGCGCTACTAGAAATAATCTATGGGTATAAAAGAACCCAAGCTCTTTTTGTGGCAGCTAAACTGGGAATTGCAGATATTCTGAGTAACGGTTCTCAAACTGCCGATGAACTTGCCAAAGCTACCAGTGCAAATTCTATTAGTATTTATCATCTGATGCGCCTGCTGGTAAGCATGGGTATCTTTTCTGTGGAAAATGACAAGTTTAAGTTAAATCCTATGGGAAAATACCTGCTAAGTGGTACTTCTGATTCTTTACGAGGTACGATTCTGGGTAATGGTAATGAAGGGTATCAGGCATGGGGGAATTTACTTTACGGTGTAAAAACAGGAAAATGCTCATTTGACAAGACTTTCAAGATGAGTGTATATAGCTATCTTAAGCAGAATTCTGAGGCAGCCATAAATTTCAATGAGTGGATGAAGGAGACAACCAGGGAGTGGATTCTTCCACTTTTTGAAGCTTACGATTTTTCAGACGTTAAGACAATTGTGGATGTGGGAGGTAACATTGGAACATTAACAGCTTTTATTCTGAATAAAAATCCCAAGATGGAAGCGATTTTGTTCGATCGCGAAGATGTTGTTGTCGGTGCCAATCAGTTTTTAGAAGTGGCGGGAGTTAAAGATAGGTGTCAAATCGTGGGAGGAAACTTTTTTGAGTCAGTTCCCGGTGGTGGCGATCTTTACTTAATCTCTCGCGTTCTCCTTAATTGGGAGGATGATGATGCCATTAAAATTCTGAATAACTGTTACCAAGCCATGACAGCTAAAGACAGGTTGATGGTTGTTGATTTTATGTTCCCTCCGGGTGAAATATCCCCACTTATCGGTGTGAACAGCCTAAATTTGCTCGCTATGTGCGGTACTATTATGCGTACAGAAGATGAATTTTATAATTTACTTTCATCATCGGGATTCAAAGTGATGAATAAAATAGAAACCAAAGGACCAA